>JBILDB010000251.1:0-4047 GCA_044352805.1 Cyanobium sp. | reverse complement strand
CTCCAGCCGGTGGATTATCTCGGCAAAACGATGCTCGGAGGGCGGAATCGGGCTTGGGGCCGGGGCGGTGGGCTCGACAAGGGTGGTGGGAGTCATGAAGCCAAGACCTCAAAGGTGGGGGCAGCGTCAGGAGAAGCAGAAGAAAGGGAAGAGGAAATGCTCCAGGGGGCAGGGGGCATGGTGCGCAGGGCTAGGGAAGCGGTGGTGGTTTCGCTCCAGCCGGTGAGGGCCCGGGGCCAGAGGCCCGAGGCCACCACCAGGACCGCCAGCAGCAGTACAGGCGCCCGCTCCGCCCAGCTGGTAAGGGGCCAATCGGCGCTCTGGTTGTCTAGGCGCCCGAAGCCGACGCGGTTGAACAGCCGCACCGCATAGACCGCCGTAAAGCCCGAGGCGACCAGCGCCACAAGGGTGGCCTGGGGAAAAGCGCTCCAGCTGCCGACAAAAACCAGCAGCTCGGCGGGGAAAGCGGCGAGGCCAGGAATACCGGCCGCCGCCATCAGGGCCAACAGCAGTAGGGCCATGGTCAAGGGCAGGCCCCGCAGGGGATTAAGCAGGCCAGAAAGCTCGGCAATCGTGCTGGTGCCAGTCTTGCGTTCGATCAGTCCCACACAGGCGAACAGCAGGGCCACAATCAAGCCGTGGGCCAGCATCTGGGCGACCGATCCCTGCAGACTCAAGGGGGTGGCCGCCGCTAATCCCAGCACCAGTAGACCCATGTGTCCCAGGGAGCTGTAGGCCATCAGGCGGCGGATATCGGCCTGGCCGATGGCATTGAGGGCTCCATAGATGGCACTCAAGGCACCAGCAGCGGCAATCCAGGGGGACGAGGCCACCCAGGTGTCGCCCAAAAAGCCCACCCCAAAGCGCAGCAGGCCATAAGCCCCGAGCTTGGAGACCACGCCGCTGAGCAGCATCACCACGGGAATCGGGGACTCGGCGTAGCTGAAGGGCTGCCAGCCATGCAAGGGGGCGATCGGCAACTTGAGGCCGCAGGCCACCAGCAGCAAAGCCAGGATCAAGCGGCTGTGCCCGGCACTGAGCTGTACCTGGGCCAACGACTCGTAACTGAAATCGACGCCATTGCCGTTGAACCAGCCCAGGGCCAGCACGGCAGCCAGCAGGCAAAGCCCGGAGACCGCGCCGTAGAGCAGAAAGCGGATGGCGGCCCCGGCCCGCCGCCTTCCGCCCCAAATGGCCACCAGCAAGGTGGTGGGAATCAACACCAACTCGAAGGCCAGCACAAACAGCAGGGCGTTGCGGGCTAGGAAGGCCCCCACCACCCCCAGGTTGGTGGCCAGCAGCAGGCAGAAGAACAGGCGCGGGCGGGATTGGTCGATCGGGGTGACGAAAATCGCCAGCGTGGTCAACAGGGCAGCCAGCAACACCAGCGGCAGGCTCAAGCCATCCAGGCCCAGATCCAGAGTCAGCCCCAGTTTCGGCAGCCAGGCCTGGTGGAGGTCGCTGGGGGGATACCGCCAACAGAGCAGCCCCAGCAGCAGTTGCAATAGCGGCGCCAGGGCGGCCGCAAGCCGAAGCAGATCCGGCCGCTGCTGAGGCAGCAGCGGCAGCAGCAGCGCCATGGCCAGGGCAATACCGGGAATAATCAACAGCAAGGGAGTGGTCATCGGCGTCGCGCAGGAATCAAACGGGTAAGGGCTGACGTCAAGGCAGATCAGGGGCGGGCCACCAGCAACCAGGCGGCCATCACCAGCACCCCAAGTAGCAGAGTCAGGGCATAACCCTGGGAGCGGCCGGAGGTGGTGAAGCTGAGGCGCCGGGCGCCGGCCAGGGCGGCCCCACCGGAGGAGCCGCTGAAGCCATCAATCACTCGCAGCTCCGACCAGGCCGCCAAGCGGGAGAGGGCCAGCACCACGGCCACAACGGTGCGGTGATAAAAACGCTCGGTTTGCATGTCGTGGGCCAGCCAGTCCTGCAAGCCGCCCAGGGAGGGAATCGGCCGGGCCAGGGGCCTGTCCCCGAGATAAAGGCCTGCCGAGACTCCGATCCCCACCAGGGTGGAGATCAGCAGGGGCCAAGCCATGGGTCCCCAGCCGGGCAAGGGGGTCGGGGCCAGCACACCGAGGTGCACCAGCAGTATGGGCAGGTGCAGAACCAGCCCTGACAACAACAGGGTCGGCAGGGACATCAGCCACAACACCTCCGCCGAGCGGTGGCTGAAGGGGGTGGTCGTCCCACCCCAGATCAGGGCGAACACCCGGACCAAGCCAGCGCATATCAGCGTGTTCGCGAGCAGCACCAGGGGCATGAGCAAGGCCGGGGCGCTGCTTTGGGCGGCCAGGGTCAGCAATTCGCCCAGGGCGGCGAAGCCAGCAAAGGGAGGCAGGGCCATCAAACCGGCGGCACCGGTCAAAAAGGCGAGACCCATCAGGGGGCGGCGGCCCCAGAGCCCGCCAAGTTGGTTGAGGTTTTGGCTGACATTGCCAATCATGATCGTGCCGATCGCCATCAGGATCAGCGCCATCGGCAAGGGATAGACGAGCAGCAGGTGATCGGCGACCTCCCGGCCCCCCAGGCCCACCGCCATGAACAGAAAACCGAACCAGCTGCTAACAAGAAAGGAGAGGGCCCGCTTGACATCGATCTGGGCCAGGGCAATCAACGACGCCACCAGGGCCGTGGTGCCACCGACAGCCACGAGCACGGCCTGCACCAGGGGGCTAAGGGCAATCAGCGGCTCCAGCCGCAGCAGCACCCAGGCGCCGCCAGCCACCACCACCGAATTGCGCAGCACCGTGGAGGGCAGAGGGCTTTCCATTGCTTCATCCAGCCAGAGATGCAGGGGGATCTGGGCGCACTTGCCCATCGGACCGGCAATCAGGGCCAGCAGTATCAAGCTGGTGCCCAGCGGCAAGCTGGTGCCCTGGCGGGCCTGGTCGGCAGCCCAGGCCTCTAGGCCATGGAGATTCCAGGTGCCCGTCACGGGCAGCAGGGCCACCAGGCCTGCCAACAGCACCAGGTCGCCGATCCGTTTGGTCAAAAAGGCATCCCGCGCGCCTTTGACAACCAGGGGCTGGTTGTACCAGGTGCCGACGATCAAATAGGTGCCCAGGGTGAGCAACTCGAGAATCGCGTAACTGAAGAACAGGGAGTCGGTAAGCACCAAGGCGCAGAGGCCGGCTTCGAACAAACTCAAAGAGCCAAAGAAGCGCGGCCAGCCCCAATCCATCTCCATGTAGCCAATCGCATAGATCTGGGTCAACATGTGCAGCCCAGTTATAACGGTCATCGCTATCAAGATCGCTTCGTTGACAATGCCATCAAAGCTCAAATGTAGACCGGAAGTCTCTAGCCAGACCCAGTTGAAATGCAGGGGTAAAGAAGGAGGATTAGCTCCGCCGGAAGCCTGATGGAGGGTGATAAATGCCACTGCGCTATGCAGAAAGGCGACCGCCACCATCAGGAGATTGAGATAGCCACAGGGCCTTGGCCCGGTGCGGGCCAGACCCCCAGGGGCCCAAAACAACGAAAGTACGGCCGCCAGCAGCGGATAAAGGGGAATCAGCCAGGCCGTTTGGGCGAAGATAAGCGTCATGGCTCCAGGGAGATCACGACAACCGGGACGTCGTGATCAGGAACAATAAAGAGCCGATCAGGCCGTTGGGGGGGGCCTTTACATTGCCATCTCCCATCACCCTGCCAAGCGCCGCTTATCAGTGCGGGTAGGGGCTTCTGGGCGCCTATGGGCCAAGCGAGGCGCCATAGGCTGGAAACCGTCCGATCGTGTTGGGCCAATCCCGGATGACGATCGAACTCCACACCTCCCCCTGCTGCCACCACGACGCCGGTCCTGCCTCGGTGCAAGCCATGGAGCGCGAACTGGCCCGGGAGCGCACCCTGCTGCGCCGCAAGGTCAACGTGGCTGCCCTGCTCACCGCGCTGGTGGTGCTCTCCAGCCTGCCCCACATGCTCGGTGGCGGGCACCACTCCTTGTTGCCGCAATGGTTCACCAGCCCCTGGACCCAGCTGCTCCTCACCACCCCGGTGCTGTTTTGGTGCGGGGCTGACTTCTATAAAGGTGCCATCTCG
>JBILDB010000250.1:0-4054 GCA_044352805.1 Cyanobium sp. | reverse complement strand
CCCGCCGTCAGCGTGGCTGGTTCAGCAGTAAGCGACTGCGGGGCTGCCGTCTGGTTGGCCGAGCCATCACTGACGGCTGTCTTTGTGGCAATGCTGCCAATCGCCCCCTGTTCAGGCACCAGTTCAGGAACCAACTGTTCAGTGACAACACCCCCAGTCGCGACGATTTCTGTGCTGGCAATCTGTGTGCTGGCAATCTCTGTGACGACTGTCCCTGTAGCGACTGTCTCTGTGGCGGGCTGGGAGGCCGCCTTTAAAGGCAGGCCAGATCCGAATAGGGCGATGACACCCAGACCAAAGCCGAAGACAAGCGACCTGCTCTGGGAGAGTCCAGGGGCAGTGGGTTCGTCAGGAGAGCCCGTGGTGAACCGACTCAGGGGCACCACAGGCAGCCCGGGGGTGGCGGAGAGGGGGTGATCCTGCCATGTGATCCGTCAGCGGACCATCGCCATCACTCCTCCAGATCCTTGCGGCTCGGGGTGCGGCTTGGGTCGCTGGCAAGGAACCCGAAGACGAAGATCCCGATGAAGAAGAAAACGACCGAATAAACCGAGATCTTGAGGGCAAGCATGGGCAGTCCGGCGGGAGACCAGGATTGACAGCAGTGCAAGGGTCGGAATCGACCTTTGCGGAGCGGATTCATCCTATGGGCCCAGGTGGGCCATCCAACCGGATAGGGGGGAATGGGGGGCGCTGGCCGCCAGGATTGAAACGTTTCAGTCACGTTGCCCGATCCGCCCGCCTCGCCCTTGGAGACCCGACTCGACCTGCAACCGCTCTGGATGGCCCCCCATCCCGATGGCAGCATCGCCGCCGCCCTGGACCATCCCTGGGGCCCTAGCCATCGGCCTGACTGGGTTCAGCGCGGCTTGATCATTTGGCCCCGGGGCGGCCAGCGCTGCAGCCTGCGGCTGCGGCTCGCCTGCCCGGCCGCTTGGCAAGCCGCCTGGCAAGCCGACCGGCAGGCCGACGGGGAAGCCGACCGGCAGGCCCGCTGGGCCGGTCAAGTCCGGGCGCGCCTGGCCCTGCGCTGGTGGGCCGAGGACGTGACCTTGCGGGTCGATGGCGCAACGGTGCATCGGGGCGATTTATTCGATACCGCCTGCCGCTGGCCCCTGCCGGAGCGTTGGTGGCAGGGCCAGGCCCTGGAGCTGGAGTTGCTGCTGCGCAGCCCGCTCCATGACGACGGGGCCCTGATCCACAGCCACCTGGACCTCGAACCCCTCGATCCCCAGGATCCCCAGGGGCTGCTCCAGCCGGTGGTGGCCCAGCTGGAGGACCTGCGGCGCCAGCAGGGCCATGGCCCTGGGGCCGGGCCGGGTGCCGTGCATTGGCTGGGCCACGCCCACCTCGATTTGGCCTGGCTTTGGCCAGTGGCCGACACCTGGCGCGCCGCCGAGCGCACCTTTGACTCGGTGCTGGCGTTGATGCAGCCCTTTGAGGAGCTGCACTTTGGCCATTCCACCCCGGCCCTCTACGCCTGGCTGGAGCAGCACCGTCCCAACCTCTTTGAACGCCTGCGGGCCGCGATGGCCAGGGGCCGTTTCGAGCCCCTCAATGGTCCCTGGGTCGAAACCGATGCGGTTCTGATCGCCACCGCCTCCTTGCTGCGTCAGTTTCAGGAGGGCCAGCACTACAGCCAGTCCCGTTTCCCCCAATGGGAGCACTGCCTGGCCTGGCTGCCCGACAGCTTTGGCTTTGGCGCCGGCCTGCCCGCCGTGGCCGGGGCGACTGGTGTGCGCTGGTTTTGTACCCACAAGCTGGCCTGGAACGCCACCACTCCCTTCCCCCATCGCCTGTTTCGCTGGCGCAGCCGCTGTGGTGCCGAGGTGTTGGCCCTGATGACGGCCCCGATCGGCACCGATGGCGATCCGGTGGCCATCGAGCGCTACCGGCTCGAATGGCAGCGCTGCAGCGGCGTGGCTGACGCCCTCTGGTTGCCGGGGGTGGGGGACCACGGCGGCGGACCCAGCGCCGAAATGCTGGAGCAGCTGGCCCTGTGGAGCCAGCAGGGTGCCGCTGCCCGCCAGCAGCCGGGGACCCTGCGCCGCTACCTGGCCGGCCTCGAACCACTGGCGCCCCGTTTGCCGGTGTGGCGGGACGAGCTGTTCTTGGAATTGCACCGCGGCTGCGCCACCAGCCGTCCCGACCAGAAACGCCACAACCGCAGCCTGGAGCGCCTGCTGCGGGAGGCGGAACTGGCCCAGGTGCTGGCCGGGGACGGAGTCACCGGGGCATTGCCCCCAGGGCCACTGGCCCCGGAAGCCGTCGATTGGTGCCCGTTGTTGTTCCAACAGTTCCACGACATCCTGCCGGGCACGGCCATCCCCGAGGTGTACGACCAGGCCGAACCCCAGTGGCGCGCCGCCCGCCGCCGCGCCCGTTGCCAGCGGGACCTGGCCCTGGCGGCCGCCCTCGGTTCCCCCCCAGGGCCGGTCCCAGGCGGCCAGGCCTGGGCGGTGGTGCAGTTGCAACCCCTCAGCGCCGCGCCCCGCACCCTGCGCCTGCCGGCCGGGCCCTGGACCCTTGGTCACCAGGAAGCCCCATTGGCCAGCCAGGACTCCCCGGGTGGCGGCCAGTGGGTGCAGCTTCCCCGCCTCGCTGGCATCGAGCGCCTATGGCTTCAGCGCGGTCGCACCGGCCAAGCGGGGCCCGCTTGGCCAGTTCAGAATCCGGTGCAGGTGGTGCGGGACAGCGACAGCGACAGCGGCGGTGGCGGCGGCCCCCGTTGGCGGCTCGACAACGGTCTGGTGGGCGCCAGCATCGGCCCGGCTGGGGTGGAGCGCCTCTGGGATGGCCAGGGACGGGAGCTGCTGGCAGGTCCCCTGGAGTGGCGCCGCTGGCGCGATCAAGGCGAGTTCTGGGATGCCTGGGACCTGGCGGCCGACTACCGGGACCACCCCCTGGCCTGGAGTTGGAGCGGCGCTCCGCAGTGGCGCGAACGGGGACCGCTGTGCGCCAGTTTTGTCTGGCGGGGCCGCTGCGGCAATAGTCCTGTGCGGCTAGAGGGGCGGTTGCTGGCGGGCTGCCCCTGGCTCGAACTGGTGCTGCAGGTGCGCTGGCAGCAGCGCCATGAGTTGCTGCGCCTGGAGGTGCCCCTGGCCCAACCGGCCTGCCGTTGGGCAGCGGACACCTCCGGCGGCGTGATCGAGCGCCCGGCCATCGCTCGCAACCCCCGGGAGCAGGCCCGCTGGGAGGTGCCTGCCATCAGTTGGATTGCCTCGGTGAGCCAAGGCGGCCTTGGCGACGTGGCGCTGTTGCTCGATGGCCCCCAGGGGGTGTCGGGCCAGGCCGAACGCCTGGGGGTTTCGCTGCTGCGCGGGCCCACCTGGCCCGATCCAGGGGCCGACAATGGCCTGCAGCGCCAGCGCCTGGCCCTGATGCCCTGCCCTGGGGGCTGGCGCAACGCCGCCGCTCCCGCCCAGGCCGTGCGGCTGCGCGAACCGCTCTGGTGCCGCCCCCTGGGGCCCCTGGCTGCGGGTGATCAGGGCTGGCCTGGCCTGCCGCCTCTGGCGCCGGATCTGCAGTTGGTGGCCCTGCGGCCAGCGGCAAGGCTAGGTGAAGCGCTACTGGCGGTTCAAAACAACGGGCCCTGCCGGCGCCAACTGGACCTGGGGCCCCACTGGCAGGTGCTGGCTCGCTGCGATGGGCTGGAGCGGGATCTTGAAAGGGATCAGCCCAATGGGCCGGCCCTGACGGCCCTGACGGCCCTGGCTCCATGGCAACTGGGGTTCTGGCGGCTGAAGCTCAATCTTCGTGGTCGTCAAACGGATCGGTGAGCCGCTTGGAGGGGGGCCCGAAGGCGGTGTAGATGCCGAAGCCAGTGAGGGCCAGCAGCACCGCCAGCACTGCGAGGGCGACGGAGAGGGCGGGAGAGGTGCTGGTGGTGGGATCCATCGGTGTAGCGAGGGGGAGGGGAAAAGGGGCCGGGGCCGGGGTGGGTTGCATCAAAACTCTCGACGGGGCGGCCCAGGCCGGGAGGGATGGCCCTTACAGTACCCAGCACGATCTCCACTCTGAGAGTTCAGCTCTGTCATGGCTCAACGCACCCGCT
>JBILDB010000249.1:0-4068 GCA_044352805.1 Cyanobium sp. | reverse complement strand
GCAATTGGTCGCCCATGGCCGTCGCACCCGCCCTATCCCTTTCGGCCGCCGCCGGTGGTGGCTCCCTGCTCTTCCGCCAGCTGTTCGATGCCGACACCGGCACCTTCACCTATCTGCTGGCCGACGTGTCCAGCCGCAAGGGGGTGATCATCGACACGGTCTTCGAGAAGCACGGCCGCGATCTCGCCCTGATCCGCGAACTGGGCATCGAGCTGGTGGCCTCGATCGACACCCATGCCCATGCCGATCACGTGACCGGCAGCTGGCTGATGCACGCAGCCACCGGCTGTGCCATCGGCCTGGCCGCCGCCACTGGCGCCGAGAACGTCAGCCAGCCCTTGGCCCATGGGGATTCGATTGTCTTTGGCGGCCGAGCCCTGCAGGTGCGTGCCACCCCCGGCCACACCAATGGCTGCCTCAGCTTCGTGCTCGACGACCAATCAATGGCCTTCAGCGGCGATGCGCTGCTCGTTCGTGGTTGCGGCCGCTGCGACTTTCAGCAGGGCAATGCCCACACCCTCTGGACCTCCATCAACGAACAACTGCTGACGCTGCCGGAGTCCTGCCTGCTCTACCCCGGTCACGATTACACCGGCCGTGGCGTCACCTCCGTGGCCGAGGAGAAGGCCTTCAACCCACGCCTGGGGGGTTACGCCAGCGAGCGGGATTTCGTGGGCCACATGCAGAACCTGAAGCTCCCCCATCCCCACAAAATCGCCGAAGCCTTACCCGGCAACATGCGCTCCGGCAAGCCCCGCGAATTGGCCACCGCTGCCGCCTGGGCGCCCCTGGCCCGCAGCTATGCCGGCCTGCCCGAACTCACCCCCACCTGGGTGGCGGCCCATCAGGGCGAAGTCACAGTCCTCGATGTGCGCTCGGCCGAGGAGTTCAACGGACCCGACGGGCGCGTGGCCGGCAGTCTGCTGATCCCCCTGCCGGAACTCGAGAGCCGCTCCAGCGAGCTCCCCGCCAATTGCCCGCTGGTGGTGGTCTGCCATTCAGGCAGCCGCTCGGCCCTGGCCACCCAGCAACTGCTTAAAGCCGGCCGCCCCCAGGTGGCCAACCTGCACGGCGGCCTCAGACGCTGGGCAGCTGAGGGCTACCCACTCGATGGAGTCAGCCAGGCCTGAGGTTTCCAATTCCGATCGTCTAGCCCCTGCCGACCTTGCCTCTGGCGTCCTAGAGGCGCCAAACCAATCCAGCGGCAACTTCAGCAGCTTTTCGGTTTAATTACAGCGAAATCCACTCTTGTTTGGAGAATAAAATTGAGCAGACGGCCTAGCGGGGCTTAATCACCTGCATCACCTGAAGACCAAGGCCGCCAGCACGACGTTCGCAATCAAGGGCCATCAAAATCAGCCGGGCAGCGCCGGATACATCTCCCTCATCAGCCGCTTGACGGGCCTGCTGATTAAAGCTACTCGCCTGGTCAAGAAATTGGCGGCGATGATCTCCCCGCTCGTCACAACTGCGGGATGCTGGTTGCTTGCCAGCCTGCGCAGAAACATCCAGTCGGGCAGGAACGGCAGAGACGGGGCGAGAAAGGGTAAGTGGTGTCAAGAATTTCTAGGGGTAAGGAGAAACGATCAAGCCGCTGATACCAAAAGCGTGAACGATCAAGTCACGATTACAAGCAAGGTAAGCACCTTAGGAAACCGGGGAAGCGAGCGACTGTCTCAGGGCACAGACTAGTCAACGAAAGGCTTCCTTGGGATCATTGGCCCATTAACAGAAAGTTTGCGCAATACAAATCCAGGCTAAGCCTTTCAGGTGCCTGGTTCTTCATCATTACCGCCCAGGGCTTCGATCGCTTGGCGAAGCGCAAGGGATCTTTCAGCGTCTCCACGGGTGAGGGCAACGGCCAGGGCAAACTCCAGCTTTTCCAGTTGATGATCGCGCTCAGCCTGGAGAGAGCAACGGGGGTTCCCCGTTGGATGGCGCACAGGAGCAGAAGAGCCTGATCCTAAAGAAACGGAATGGGAGGAAGGAAATGCCATGGTCACTTTCTGGTTATTTTGGCATGGTTCAAGCAGGAGTGGTGGCAACACGACCTCCTAAGCGCCGCCCCAGGGGGCCAATTAGGCGGCATCCCATTGGCGAACATTCTCCTTGGCGTCAGCCGAACCAGGCTCAAGGGCCCCAGCCTTGAACGATGCCAAGCCTGGACTGGCTCCAGCTGCCAGGCCATCGGCAGCTTCATTTGCCAACAATTGCCGGCAATCCCGCAAAAGGGACTCGGCCTTGTCGAGTCGGGCCATATCCTCCGCGTCCGCCCCATTGGCGCGCTCTTGATGCAACTCGGAATCCAGGCAATCCAGCCGCTGTTCCAAGGCCACCAGGCGCTGGGAAAGGGCATGCAGCGTGATAGCCAAGTCTTCTGTATGGCGGCTGATGCGGAAAGACACCGAAGGAACTGAAGCAGAAGCCATGGCCAAACGGCGATGCGCCGCGTCAACACTGACCCGCATCACAACACAAAAAGGCAAGGTGCTCAAGCTGGCAACGAATCTTCCAGACTGGCTGTTTGTTGCATAACTGAACCCATGACTCCCTGGCTGCTTGGGCTCTATGGCCTTGCTGGCATTGCCGGAGGACTGGTGGCCCTGCGAACGGGCATCCCTGCAGCCCCCCTGGCGGGAGCCCTGATCGGAGCGGCCCTGCTGAGCATGAGTGGTCGTTTCGAAACGGCCCAATGGCCCTCGGGTACGCGCACCATTCTTGAAATCGCGATTGGCACCGTCATCGGCACCAGCCTCACCGGCACTGCCGTGGCCGAATTGAAAATGTTATGGAAACCAGCCCTTTTGATCACCGTGACCCTGGTACTGACCGGGGTGGTGGTCGGTCTGTGGTGCAGCCGCCTATTGGGCATTGATCCGGTGGTGGCCTTGCTGGGGGCCGCGCCGGGGGGCATCAGTGGCATGAGCCTGGTGGGGGCCGAGTTCGGCGTGGGGGCTGCCGTGGCTGCCCTGCATGCGGTGCGCTTGATCACGGTGCTGCTGGTGCTGCCGCTGCTCGTGCGGTTGGTGCTGCCGGCGAGCGCAGCGCCACCGGGCGGCTGAAACCCAGACCTTCCCAGCCGCCCGATGGCTGGACAGATGGGCCTGGCTGGATAGCTTGTGCCGGTCCATCCCGCCCCGCCGATGCGCGTCCTCCCCATCCACCTCCGCCGCCTGCTGCCAGGAATGCTCGGCCTGGCGCTCTCGGCCGGGGCTGCCGCCAGCCTGGCCAACCCCGCCCAAGCGGTCGATCCCCCAGGCGCCAAAGCCGCCCAGGTGTATTGCTTCATGCGCAGCAATGGCAATAACCACGAAGTCAGCTGGGCCGCTGCCTACGGCGTGGTCAAGCAAACCAGCGGAGTTTTCAAGCCACCCCCGGAACGGGCAGCCGTGTTGATCACCGAAGCCGTGGTCTACAACTCCGCCTCCTTCCCCGACTGTGCCCGTTACCTGGGGGACATCTATTCGCGCCGTGTGAATAGGGGCGCCCTGGGCACCCCGGATGGCACTGGCTCACCGGGGGCGGCGGCTGGGGCAGCCACTCCCGGTGCTGCGATGCCCTACCCCCGTTGAACAACCGTGCCAACGGGGCACCGCAGCGCCGCCAGGCCCAACGCTTCCCCGCCCTGGTGGTCCTTGTCATCGCTTCCCTGCTGACGGCCTGCGCCGAAGAACCCCTCCCCCAGCGCCGCATCAACCGGTCGGATTGTCTGGGCACAATTGACATGGACCATCTGCCGGAAGCCCTGCGGCGCTGCGATGCCGTGGTGGCAGCCTTCCCCAAGGATCCGGGGCCCCTCAACGACCGCTTCCTGCTGCTCACCCTGGCCGATAAGGATGCCGCCGCCTGCCAGGACATCCGTAAGGCCGCAGTCCTGGCCCGGGCCCTGCCCGCCGGCAAAATGGACCAGCAGCTACGCCACGATCTGGCCCTGAGGCTGACCGACTGCCCCACTGCCCCTGGGGGCCTCACCAGTCCTCAAGCCACTGGCGCACTAAAGCCGGGAACGCCTGACGGCGCTGCCGCTCCTGGGAAGGGCGCAGCAGGGCATTGATGCGCTCGGCCTTG
>JBILDB010000248.1:0-4078 GCA_044352805.1 Cyanobium sp. | reverse complement strand
TACCGCCGGCTCCACAGGAGAAGCAGTAATAGAACTGCTTGGCAGGTGACACCGTCATTGACGGTGATCGGTCCTCGTGAAACGGGCAGAGCCCCACGAATTCACGGCCTTTCTTCTTCAGCAGCACGTGCTCGCCAACCACATCGACAATGTCGGCCCGCTCCTTGACGGCCTCGATCGTGCGGGGATGGAGGCGAGGCAAGGACAAGGGTTGGCAGGCGAGCGCGGGCGGAAGCTGAACGCCCCAGATGTGGGGCTTCTCACCCCCCATTCTGCCGTACAACACCAGGGGTGGGAGCCCTGCGCCCCTAACCCAGCCAGCCCTGCCAACAGGGACCGGTCAGGGGCCGGCTGGCGGCCGCCCTGCACGCCGGGCCGCAAGAATTCAGAAACAAGGCAATAGAAAAAGGATGCAAAAAACAGCAGAAGAGTCAGCTGGCCAGGGGCGACGGGCCGTTCTGGCCCTGCTGGGCAGCGCCTTCATGTTCAGCTTGATGACCCTGGAGGTGAAACAACTGGGGGCACGCTTGCCCGTTGCCGAAATAGTGCTGGCCCGCTCGATCGTGGGTCTCAGCATCAGTTTGGCGATGGCTCGCCTGATCGGCATCAACCCCTGGGGGCGACGGCGAGGCTTGCTGGCCCTGCGGGGCCTGCTGGGCACCATGGCCCTGGGCTGCGTTTTCGCGGCATTGAAGCGCCTCCCCCTGGCGGAAGCCACGGTCTTGCAATTTCTCTATCCCACCCTGACCGCTGCCCTGGCCTGGATTCTGCTGGGAGAATCCCCGAGCCGGCGCGGCCTGGCGGCCCTGCTGATCGGCTGGGTCGGTGTCTTGGTGCTAGTTCGACCGGGAAGTGGGGTGTTTCCCATGGAAGGGGTGCTGCTGGCCCTGGCCGGAGCCATGCTCACCTCCCTGGCCTATGTGAGTGTGCGCGAATTGGCGAGCACAGAGTCCCCCCTCGTAATCGTTATTTGGTTTCCGATGGTGTCGGGGCTACTGAGTTTGCCCCTGGTGCTGCTAGACCCGGTCTTACCGAGCGGTAACGAGCTGCTCCAGTTATTGGCGATTGGCTTGTTCACCCAGGCCGGGCAATTGGGCCTCACCGAAGGGCTGGCGCGTCTGCCTGCGGCCCGCGCCACCCCCATCGGCTACGTGCAGGTGGCCTTCGCCAGTTTCTGGGGCTGGTGGGTGTTTGGCGAAAAACTGGGGTCCACCACCCTGCTAGGCGGGGGGTTGGTGCTGCTAGCGGCGCTGCTGAGTCAAACAGGCATTGCTCAAGCCCGGGGAGCATCGGGCAAGGGCAAGGGATAGGTGAGCCAATCGGCACTGCCGTCCTGGCGGATCAAGGGGCGGGCCAATCGCCAGGTCTCCTGGCGCTCACCAGCCTGGAGATAGAGGTCGAAGGGACTATCCACCCGAATCGGATCGCCACTCAGGCGCCAATCAAAGCGACCAGTCAAGTGCCAACCCTTGGCCGTGCCAATCGGGATCGGCTCCTGGGACTCCAGCCGCACCCGACTCACCTGGGGCATACCCATGGGTTCCAATTGAAGCGCCTGGGCCACATCTAGCTGAGTGGTTTGGATCTGCTCGGCCAGGGCTGATAAGAGCACGCTGCGGGGAGGTTGGCCCAGGGCATTGCAGCCCGCCAACAGCAGCCCCGAGGCCAGCGCCAGAGTGACAAGGGTCCGCCTTAAACGGGGGACAAGGCTCCTGAAGGGCAGCATGGGGAAATTGCACGGGTCCCCATGATCGGCTGGCTGCGGGGTCAAGTCGCCGAACCTTGGCGGGCGGGCCACCGCTGTGGACTCCTGCTGACCTGCGGAGGCATTGGCTATGAGGTGCAGCTGACCCTGCGGCAGTGGGCACGGTTGCCAGCTGCCGGTGACGATCTGACCCTGCACATCCACCACAGTGTCCGCGAGGATGGCTGGACCCTCTTCGGATTCGGCGATCGTCAGGAGCGTGATCTATTTCGGGATCTGGTGGCCGTCAGTGGGGTGGGTCCCCAGATGGCCCTGGCCCTACTTGGAGCCATGGAGGTCGACGAACTGGTGCGAGCCATCGCAGCAGCGGACCTGCGGCGACTGAGCCAGGCGCCGGGGGTGGGCAAGCGCACGGCGGAGAGGCTGGCGGTCGAACTGCGCAGCAAAGTTCAGGCCCGGTTTCCCCAGCTGCTGGCGGCAGACCCGGGCCTCGAGGCCGATTGGGCGGACGACAACCAGGGGGAAACCTTGGCCAAGGGCTGCCGCGCCGAGGTGGAACTCACCCTTGGGGCCCTGGGCTATGAACCCCTGGAAATCCAACGGGCCTGGCGGGCCGTTGCCGGCGAAGGTCAGGCTGGCCTCGTAAACAGCGACGACTGGTTGCGCGAATGCCTGCGGTGGCTGTCCCGGTCCTTGGCCTGAAGTTTTCGGTGCCCTGGGCACCCGGCCAGGTAAAGTAGATGATTCGATCAAAAGGGGCTACGAACAGTCCATGCCGCTGACCACCACCCGCAAACAAGAACTCATCAACACCCATCAGACCCACGGCACCGACACCGGGTCGGTGGAAGTGCAGGTGGCGATGCTGAGCGAGCGCATCAATCAACTTAGCGGCCACCTTCAGAAAAACATTCACGACTTCTCCTCCCGTCAAGGGCTGCTCAAGATGATTGGCCGCCGCAAGCGGCTGCTCTCCTATCTGCGCCAACAAAACGATCAACGCTATGCGGCGCTGGTCGAAAAACTCGGCATCCGCGGCTGAGGCGGGCCATGGCCCGCCCAGCTAGACCCTCCGCCTTCGGCTCGAAGACGGTCAAGGCCAAAACGGGACCCAAATCACCTCGGCCATCCCAGATTCCCGAGGCGGTTTCCCGGCGAATGGCCCGACGCATCGGCCTGTCCACGGGACTGCCAACCCTGTTGGGCATGCTTGTATTTGTTGCCAGTTATTTCTTAGTCAGCCGCCGCCTGATTGACATCCCACCTGTAGTCACCTTGGGATTGTCAGGGGGATTTTTTCTGCTTGGCCTGATAGGTCTGAGTTACGGCGTGCTATCAGCCAGTTGGGAAGATGCACCTGGCAGCTTGCTTGGCATCGAGCAGATTGGCCTGAATCTCAACCGGCTCAAGGCATCCCTGAAAGCTGGAAGAACTGGCAACAGCTAGGGACGTCTATTTCCCAATGTTTGGCAATAATCGCCCGGCCCCAGGCCCGATAAAGCCCAGGCCCCTGCCCTTACCGGGCCTGGGGCCTGGCTAGATCAAAAATCCCGGTCAGTAAGAATTTCACAGCCATCACTACTGACGACAATGGTGTGCTCCCACTGGGCCGAAAGTCCACCATCAACCGTGACTACCGTCCAACGATCCCGCAGGGTGCGACAGGCTTTGCTGCCAGCATTGAGAATAGGTTCCACCGCCAAGGTCATGCCCGGACGCAGCGTCATGTTGGGCAAATCCCTGGTGCGGTAGTTGAACACCGAAGGCTCTTCATGCAGGTTGCGGCCCACACCGTGCCCCGTGTAGTCCTCAACGACCGCATAGCCGTGGGCTTCAACATGGTCCTGAACCGCACCGGCCAGATCTAGAAGGCTGCTGCCTGCTTTCACGGTGGCCAGGCCCTTCATCAAGGACTCTTGGGCGACTCTGCTGAGCCTTTGGCCCTCGGCACTCATGCCCTCACCTACGGCGATGGTGATGCAACTATCGCCGTGATAACCCTCGAAACAGGCACCCGTATCCACCTTGAGCAAATCACCGGCGTGGATCACCCGCTTGGCACTGGGGATACCATGCACCACCTCATTGTTGATGGAGGCGCAAATACTGGCCGGGAAACCGTGGTAGCCCTTAAAACTGGGCACCGCCCCCATGGCCCTGATCCTCTGTTCGGCATGGCGATCAAGGTCGGCTGTAGTCATGCCAGGGGCCACCAATTCACTGATTTCCCGCAACACTGTGGCCACAATGCGACTGGCCCGGCGCATCACCTCGATCTCACGGGCTGATTTGACCTCCACACCCCGGCGGCTCTTCTGAATCCGGGGGCCGGCCTGGGTGATCTGGGCCGCGTCCGCCGTGGCTCGACCAGCG
>JBILDB010000028.1:0-13168 GCA_044352805.1 Cyanobium sp. | reverse complement strand
TCAGGAGCGACTGCTGCGCATGGTCGCCCATGAACTGCGCACACCCCTGACGGCGGCCAAGCTGGCAATCCAGAGCCATGGGCTGGGGCAAATCGACCAGGCCCGCTTCCACGACGTTCTCAAACGCCGGCTGGACGATATCGAAGCCCTCTCCAGCGACCTTCTCGAAGTGGGTACCACCCGCTGGGAGGCCCTGTTCAATCCCCAGCGCCTGGCCCTCGGCCAGGTTGCAGCGGAAGCCATTCTTGAACTGGAGAAGCTTTGGATCGGTCGCAACCTTGAATTCGTAACCGACATCCAGGCCGATCTCCCCGATGTCTACGCCGATCAACGGCGCATGCGGCAGGTGCTCCTCAACCTGATTGAAAACGCCTTGAAATTCACTCCCGATGGCGGTCGCGTCATTCTGACCCTGCTGCACCGCACCAATCAGTGGGTCCAGATCAGTGTCTGCGACAGCGGCCCGGGGATCCCCCACAAAGAGCAGCAACGCATCTTCCAGGATCGGGTGCGCCTGCCCCAGACCTCCACCACCACCTCCGGCTATGGGGTGGGACTGTCGGTGTGCCGACGGATCGCCCAGGTCCACGGTGGACGCATCTGGGTGGTGTCTGAACCGGGAGAAGGAGCCTGTTTCCATTGCACCGTTCCTGTTTGGAACGGCCAAACCCTGACGACATCGGCCCCTGGCGATGCTGATTTCAACGAAGCGAACGACTGAGCGCCTTGACGAACGCCCCCCCCGACCCGTAGTTTCAAAACAACAGCAAGGAGCTGATCGTCAGCCAAGACCTCGTTCGAACCTTTTTCGGTTCACGCCAAACTTCCCAAGAGTTACGGTCCATGGTCTCGACGGCAGCAGCTCCACTGTGGCCTCGCCCCCATCGTCTAGAGGCCTAGGACACCTCCCTTTCACGGAGGCGACAGGGGTTCGAATCCCCTTGGGGGTATTAATAAAAACAACTAAACTTATTAGTTGTTAAACATTAAGTTTCAAGTTTTAATTTTATTTTTTATTTGGGGTCAGATTTTTTTGGCCCGTCGATGGGCTTCTTGTTGGACCCCCCTGAGATTGTTAGCCAGATCTTGCTGAAGCCTCTGTTCAATCAAGCCAATGGGCATGCCGGGGTTTCCCTGGACTGTCAGGTCATAGAGCAGCCAAGTGCTGGTCGGGTCGCTCCCGATCATCCAGAAACCCTCAAAGCAGCGAAAGTCTCCCTCAACCATTTGAAAAGCCAACTTGCCGGCCTCAAGGTTTTCTTGCAGCTCCAGCAACACCCTGGCACTGAAGCGCAGACCACAAAAATTCTGGGTGCCCACCTGTTCAACTCGAACTTGGTTGCCTTCCCGAGAAAGCTGGCGTGAATGGCTGAGGTTGGGTATGAACCGATGCAGGTTGTCGTAGTCGGTGAGGGCCGACCACAACCAATAGGGCTCAACCCGCAAACGCAACTGGGCCGCTAACCGGCGAGTGCCCTGGGGCAATCGCTCCATTTCCTGTTGGATGGTGTCCAGGGGGCATTGCACACCCGAAAGCCGTCGCTCAGGGCAGCGATCAGGCATGGGCGCAGAAAACGGTGCCAGGGTCTGCGTCAAGGGAAAATTGGAGACTTTTGCGGGGCGAGGGCCACAGCTTCGGGTGCCAAGCCCTAAGCCTTAACAAAGCTAGCGGCACTCCACCAGCCTGGCGAGGTTTTGCCTGGTAGGGGGGGTCTGCAGCTTTCCCTATGATCGCTGCGTTTTTAGGCGGCTGCTTTCGAGATGCGCGTTTCCACTGGCAACACCCGCGGCTTTGATAGCCGCATGTTCACCGTGGTGATCGAGAGCCAGGGCGTCAGTCGTCCGCGGCGAGCCACCAGGCAACTGACGGTGCCTTTCCAGCAACTGCAGTCGCTACTCCAATCCGTCGCCCTCAGGGGCGGTCGCCTCAAAATCATCAGCGTCGACGGCCAGCCCCTCAGTGGCCCTGCGGCCGCCGCCGAAGCATCAAGCGCTCCCGCCGAGGCCGCGGCGAGCGCCGGCAGTGCCGCGGAGCCGGTGGCCGCCGAACCCCTTGCAGCCGACCCTTCACCCGCCAACAAAACCGCCGTGGCCCACGCCGACGTTCCCGTCAACCTCTACAAGCCGAAGGATCCTTTCATCGGCACGGTCGTCGACAACTATTCCCTGCTTGTCGATGGTGCAATCGGCAGGGTCAACCACATCACCTTTGATCTCAGCGGAGGCAACCTCCACTACATCGAAGGCCAAAGCATTGGCATCATTCCAGACGGAACCGATGCCAACGACAAACCCCACAAACTCCGCCTCTACTCGATCGCCAGCACCCGCCACGGTGACAACATCGAAGATGGCACAGTCTCCCTTTGCGTTCGCCAGCTCGAATACGAAAAAGAAGGTCAAACCATCTATGGGGTTTGCTCGACCTTTCTTTGCGATATCCAGCCGGGCGCCAAAGTCAAAATCACCGGACCGGTTGGCAAGGAAATGCTGCTGCCTCCCGATGAGGATGCAAACATCATCATGTTTGCTACCGGCACTGGTATAGCCCCAATGAGAGCCTACTTGCGCCGCATGTTTGAGCCAGCCGAACGGGCCAAGAATCCTGAATATCAGTTCGCCGGTAAGGCCTGGCTGTTCATGGGGGCACCAAAAACTGCCAACCTGCTCTACGAAGAAGATCTCCAGCGCTATCTGGCCGACTTCCCTGAGAACTTCCGTTACACCAAAGCCATCAGCCGCGAGCAGCAGAACCCGAAAGGGGGAAGGATGTATATCCAAGATCGGGTTCTCGAGCATGCCGAAGAGATCTTCACCCTGATTGAGAATCCCAAGACCCATGTGTATATGTGCGGTCTGCGGGGCATGGAGCCGGGCATTGACGAGGCGATGACGGCGGCCGCTACGGCCAAGGGTCTCAATTGGGCCGAGCTGCGTCCCCAACTGAAAAAAGCCGAGCGCTGGCACGTCGAAACCTACTGATCCCATCAGTGTTCGAACACACTCCAGGCCAGCGCGACCAGCCAAACCGAACCCGAGCCGTTAAACCTGGAACAGTGCAAGCCCGCCGATGACCTCCATCCTCACCAATCCGCTCAGGGTCGGGCTCCGCCAGGAACGGGTGATCACGCCCCAATGCCTGGTGATCTTCGGGGCTAGCGGCGATCTCACCCACCGCAAACTGATTCCGGCGCTGTTCGAGCTCTTTCGCCAGCGTCGTCTGCCCAGCGAATTTGCCATTCTCGGTTGCGCTCGACGCCCCTGGAGCGACACTGAATTCCGGCAGCGTATGCAGGAGTCCCTAAAGGATGAGATCGGCGAACACCTGCTGGCTTGGGAGCAGTTTTCCCAGGGACTGTTTTACGAGCCGGTCGATCTTCAGCAGAACGACCACATGGTTCGCCTGGCCCAGAGGCTAGAGGCCCTCGATCGCCTGCGAGCCACCCGGGGTAATCGCACCTTTTATCTTTCTGTTTCGCCAGAGTTTTACGGCAGCGGCTGCAAGGCCCTCGCCTCTGCCGGACTGCTGGCCGATGCCGATCGCAGTCGCATCGTCATCGAAAAACCCTTCGGCCGTGACTACGGCAGCGCCCAGAAGCTGAACCGCATCGTTCAGTCCTGTGCCAAGGAAAGCCAGGTTTTCCGCATCGACCACTACTTGGGCAAGGAAACGGTTCAGAACATCCTGGTGTTGCGCTTTGCCAACACGATCTTCGAGCCAATCTGGAATCGTAATTATATCTCAAATGTGCAGATTACCGCTGCCGAAACCGTTGGCGTTGAAGAAAGGGCTGGCTACTACGAATCATCCGGTGCCCTGCGAGACATGGTGCAAAACCATCTCACCCAGATACTGGCCCTGACAGCAATGGAACCTCCAGGTCGCTTCGATCCTGAGGCGATTCGCAATGAGAAAGCCAAGGTTTTGCAAGCTGCCCATCTGGCCGATGAAAATGAAGCCTGGAAATGTTGTGTGCGTGGTCAATACGGACCCGGTGGCACCAGCAGTCGTCCCCTGAGTGGTTACCGCCAGGAACCGGGAGTGAACCCCAACAGCACCACTGAAACCTATGTGGCCATGAAGGTGTTCATCAATAACTGGCGTTGGCAAGGGGTGCCCTTTTATCTACGCACTGGCAAGCGGCTACCCAAGCGGCTCTCTGAAGTGGTCTTGACCTTTCGCAAGGCCCCGGTCCATCTCTTTGATGCCGCCGGTGGGGCACCCACCCCCAACCAGTTGATCCTGCGGATTCAGCCCGATGAGGGCGCCGAAATCAAATTTGAGGTCAAGGCGCCGGGCTCCGGCATGCGCAGCCGCCCCGTGGACATGGCTTTCAATTACGACGACTCCTTCGGTGAACCTTCCGACGAGGGCTACGTCCGTTTGCTCGCCGATGCCATGCTAAGCGAACCAACCTTGTTCACCCGCAGCGATGAGGTGGAAGCCGCCTGGCGTCTTTATACCCCCCTCCTCGCTTTGATCGAAGAAGCCCCCTGGCGACTGCCGGTCCATCCCTACGAAGCTCGAACCTGGGGACCCGCCGCCGCCGATTCCCTGCTGGCCGATGACGGCTTGAGCTGGCGACGGCCCTGAAGCACCGGGACCATCACACCGAATTCCTGCCAACCGATTCCAACAGCCGCGAGCCATGTCTGCCCAGCTAACGCTCCAGGCCCCCCTGGAGCTTCCACCCGCCGATCTGACCTCCTATCTGGAACGACTATGGAGTGGCGATCTGGCCGGCAGCAACGGTGCCGCCACCTTCACTCTGGTGGTCTGGGATCCGGCCTGGCTTGAGCAGCATCTGATCCGCAGTGGCCGTATCGATGGACCGATCACCGGCCTGCTGAGCGCTGAATTGCTTGAGGCGGCGCGCAAATCCGTAGCGGCCTTGGATCTGCCACCGAGTACCGCACCGATGGATCCAGCCCTGGCCTGGCGCCTCGGCCAGATGCCAGGCGACCACAAAGCCGAAGATCTGCGCGGCCGCTTCGTGGCCAGCGCGATCAGTGCCCAGATGCCAAGACGCCTGATCACCGTGGCGCCGACCCTGGCTGCGGACCATCCCCTCGAAACCCTGGTGGCGGCCTACTGCCCCCTGCCCGAAGAGGGGGGGGCTGGGGCTGCCTGCGGCGATGTCGTGGTGCTCCGGGGTGGCATGGGGTCCCTGCACCAGGCCCTTCCCCTGATCGAGCCATTGGTCGCCCCGGAGCTGCCCTGCTGGGTGTGGTGGAACAGCAGCCTGGACGAACCGCCAGAAATGTTGGCAGCCCTGGCCCCCATCCCGCGGCGCCTCGTAATTGACACCTCCCTGGGCCAACCCAGGCGTTGCCTGGATGTCCTGCTAGCCCGCATCGAAGCTGGCCAGGCGGTAAACGATCTCAACTGGCTGCGCCTGCGCAGCTGGCGGGAGTCGCTGGCCATGGTCTTCGACCCCCCAGCCCGGCGCCCTGCCCTCAACCACGTTGTTCAGCTCGATATCGATGTCGAGGGACACCATCTGGTCAAGGGTCTGCTGTTGGCCGCTTGGATGGCGGACCGGCTCGGCTGGCATTTGCTCAACAGTTCCAGCGTCGCCGACGATGGCAATGGCGTCGGGGTCAGTGCCGAATTCGAGCGTACCGATGGTGTGGCAGTCAGGTTTCGGCTGATGCCTGTGCCCGTGGGGGTGGCCAAGACCCACCCCGGAGCCATCCTTGGGCTCCGGCTGATCTGCAATCCCGAGGATCAACCGCCCCTCTGCGTCATTCTTTGCTCCGAGTCGGGAGGCTGTATGAGGCTTGAATCCGGTGGCATGGCCGCCATGGAGCTTGCTGAAGATGTGGTGCCCCTGCCCCTGGAAAGCGAAGAGATGGAAATGGCCCGCCTGTTAGCCGGCAGCCACGATTCCACCAATCCATTGTTGGCTGCCGCGGCACCGATCGCCGCCCGGCTGCTGCCAGGCTGAACCCCGCGCATCGTCCTTCTGAGCCTTGAGCTGCCTGATCGGGGCCCCCTGCAGCGGCAGTGGCAAAACCCTTCTAAGCCTCTGCCTGGCCGCCGCCGCCCGCGCCCGCGGCGCCCGGCTGCAGACCTTCAAAGTCGGCCCCGACTACCTGGATCCCCAACTGCTCTCCCAGGTGGCAGGGCTGCCGTGCCGCAATCTTGATCCCCTGCTCTGTGGCGAGGACTGGGTTCGTCGGAGTTACAGCTGGCATGGCGGCCAGGCCGATCGGGTGCTGGTAGAGGGGGTGATGGGTCTGTTCGATGGCCGGGGTCCCAGCAGTGAAGGCAGTTCGGCCGCCGTCGCCCAGCTCCTCGATCTGCCCGTGGTACTGGTGGTGGAGGCCTCCCGTCAAGCTGGATCCCTGGCGGCCCTGGTGCGGGGCTTCCGCGACCATGGCCCCCCCCAGGTGCGCATGGCAGGGGTGGTGCTCAATCGGGTCGCCAGTCAGCGGCATCGGGCCCTGCTGGCTGAAGCCCTCGCCGACCTAGGCATGCCCCTATTGGGATCGTTTCCCCAAGACCCTTGCCTGGATCTGCCCTCACGCCACTTGGGCCTGCTGCCCCCCCATGATCTGCCCGATTTCAACGGGCGACTAGCCCAGTGGGCAGCGCTGGCCGAACGGCACCTGGACATGGAACGGTTTTGGGCCCTGATGGAGTCGCCCCAACCAGGCAACGAAGATCCCATCGTCCATAGTCTCGATCAAGTCGCCCCCCGAGAACTCCTTCGCTCTGTGCCCTTGGGCCAACGACCGAAGGTGGCCATCGCCGCCGATGCGGCATTCCATTTCCGCTACCCCGAAACCGCCGAGTTCCTGACGGCGGTTGGCCTTGATTCCGTCCCCTGGAGCCCGCTTGCGGACGAACCCCTGCCCCGGGCCAGCGCAGCCCTATTACTGCCCGGCGGTTATCCCGAACTCCACGGCGCCCAACTGGGTCAGGCTCGACGCAGCCTCTGCCAGTTAGCGGCCGCCGTTGACGGGGGTCTGCCCCTAGTCGCCGAATGCGGTGGCTTGATGCTGCTGGGCGAAGCCTTGCAGGATTCAGCCGGTACCTGGCAGCCGATGGCGAACATCCTGCCCTTCAGGGCCCAAAGGGGAGAGTTGAGTCTCGGCTACCGGCGGGCCACTGTCAGCGCCAACAGCCTGCTGCTTCGCCGTGGCGAAACATTGACTGGCCACGAATTCCACCGCTGGCAACTGCTTGCCAAAGCTGGCGTTACGGTGTCAAAAGGTCCTGTGGCGGGACAGCCAGAATTGTGGCAAGTTGAGGGTTGGGGATCACCGAGGAGACCCGAGGGTTGGACTACTCGCAACGTTCACGCAAGCTGGCTTCACATCCACTGGGGTGGATGCCCGGCGATTCCATGGCGCCTGGCGGCTTTAACCGGGCCCGCCGGGCCGAGCACGACAGCCGCAGGTTTCTCGTTCCCCCTGAACCTCGCTCTCCCGCCGCCCGCGAACGCTGGCGCCTAATCGTGCGAGGCAAAGTGCAAGGTGTGGGCTATCGGGCCAGCTGCCTCCGACGCGCAACCGATCTTGGCCTTAGCGGCTGGGTGCGCAACATGGGCGACGGCACGGTGGAAGTGGAAGCTGAAGGGACCATCCAGGCTCTCACCGAACTGCGCCTGTGGTGTGAAAAGGGGCCCCGCCATGCCCAAGTGAGCAACGTGGCCAATGCCCTGATCCCCGCCACCGGATCCGATTGGTTTGAGATCCGTCCCTGAACGGCCACCTGGGTCCATGGGGTTGGCTGGAGTTGGTGGTCCTGGGTCTGACCATTGCCTTCAGCCCTCCCCACCTCGGACTCCTGTTTTGGCTGATGCTGGGTCCCCGTGGCGTGATGCGAGCGTCGCTGTTGGTGGCCAGTTGGCTGGCCATCGCCGCCTTGACGATCGGGCTTATCGCCATGGTGATTCAAAGCTCCCTAGGGCAGCTGTGGATTCTTCCTGCGGCAGCAACGGAGCTGATGTCCCCCCTCATCGATGCTCTCGCCGCCGTGGCTCTGGTGACCGTTGCGGGATGGGCCCTGATAACGGGCCATGGGGACCCTTCGCAGCGTGAGGGTGGGTTTCAGCGCCTGCTTCAACTGCCACTGCCTGCGCTGCTGGCCTTGAGCTGCGGTTGGCAGCTCCTGAGTCCTGAAGATGGCTTGCTGTACGCCAAGGCCCTCAACCAGCTCAAGCAAGGCGGAATCGAAGGCGCTGAACGGTTTGCTGCCATCGCTTTGCTCTGGCTGGTCAGCAGCAGCTTGATGGTCCTGCCCCTAGTCCTGCTTGTGGCCCTGGGACCCATACAAATAGGTCGTTTGCTCGAACCCTTGAAGCGAGGACTTGAAAATCACGGTAAATCTATTGTGGCAATCATGAGTTTGAGCTTGGCGGGCTATCTCGGCTGGCAGGGCTGGATCGGTTGGCAAGCGATTGGCTAAGGCGGCACACAAAAAGCCCAACATATAATTCCTTTCTTCAATTCTCCCCATTCAGCCACTGCAGCCACAGCGCCTCTCGACCCGGAGGTCCCGGCTGGGCCATCAGGGCCACTGCCTGACTGGCTCGGCTCACGGCCACATAAATCAAACGGCGCCGCAGCATTCGATCGGCGGGGGTGAAGACATCTGCATCCACAAAAACCTCCCCAAACGTGCTCCCCTGGCTGCGATGCACCGTCAGGACCGCTGCCGGACCGAGGGGAGCGAAGGCATCACGCACCTGAAAGTAGTGGCGCCAGATCCAGCGAGCTTGCCCCTGATCAGCGGCAAGCGCCTGGGATCGCAGGGTCCTTAGGGCGGCCTCCAACTCCCCCCTCGCCTTGGAGGCGATCGGAGGCATCAGCCTCAGACGAAATTCCCCCTCACCGCTATGCACCCGCAGGTTGAAGGTCTCGATCAAGACCGTCGGAGCAGCACTGCCGAAGGCACTCAGATCACATAGTTCGGGCTCAACTTCAAGCACCTTCAATTCACGGTTCGATCCCAACACCAATTCGCCATCGCCAACAGCCTCCGAGGGCTCACGACAGGCGGGAGCCATGACCGCTCCTCTAGTGATCAACATCTCCCCCGGCAGCACCGGTTTGCGGTCAGCCTCATCCCCATGCAGCGCCCGGCGGGCGATCGGCACGAGGCGTTCAAGCGAACGATTGGTGTAGCAAAGAATCCTGGCCAAATTGGGATCCTGGGCCTCAGCACAGCGGCGCAGGGCCGCCTGGGCCGCTTCCAACCAAGCGCTCCTTTCCCAAAAAGCCACCCGGCTGCCCTGGGATTCGAGCGCCGGCAGGACGGGCGGGGCTTCGCAGGGAAGGGCACCCGTGCGCAGTCCGCTGGCTAAGCGCAAAACAGCCCCGCTGTGGCGCACCACCTGGCTGAGGGAAGCCGAGCGGGCCTTCAGGCCGCTAAACACAGGACTCACGGCCTCCGAGATCGGGGGAAGTTGGCCCGGATCACCGACAAAGATCAATCTGGTCGCGAAGGGATGGGCGCAGCGCAGGGTGATCTCCAGCAGGCTGCTATCGAGCATCGAAGCCTCGTCGATCAACACCAGTGCCAGTGACTCCAGGGACCTGGCGGTCTGGGCCGTTTCCTGACAGAGCTCAAGGTCATCTTGGCGCCTCAGTTTGAGGCGCAACAGACGATGCAAGGTGGAGGGATACCAGGTGGCCCGCAGACCAGCGCGCTGCAGGTGCTGACTGAGCACGTCAACTGCTTTATGGGTAGGGGCTGCGACCGTCCAGCACAAACCCAGGGCTTCAGCCTCGGCCAAAAAGCTCATCGACAGAAAGGTCTTGCCCGTACCAGCGAAGCCGCTCAGCACAAAGGGATCTCTGGCAAGGTCGTCAGCAAGCCAGTCCTGGAAAGCCGCAAAGGCGAGATTTTGCTCCTGGCTGAGCGACGCAGCGATCAACCGAGAGATAGGCGAATCGGGGCTGCGGTTTGGGTCAACAGTTGGACTAGATGCAAGGGTGATCCGATGAGGGCCAGACCGGTAAGGGCAACGGCGGGGCCGATCAGGCTGCCAATCAGAACCTCCCTGCGGGTATGGCCCAGATTTTCCTTGAGCGGCCAATGGGAAAGGCCAACGGAGGCGGTCTCAGGATTGCTGCCTTCCTGGCTCCAAAGCGAAGCTGGCAATTGGTTTACCCGAGCGGCCGTCAGACCAGCTGCGCGACGGACGCCACTGGCGTCATAGAGGACCACAAAGGACACTGCCGCCGCCAAGGCGAACAGGGGCGACTGAAAACCCTCGTACCAACCAATGGCCGCCGCAGTGCCTGTCATCAGGGCGGCGTGGCTTGAAGGCATGCCACCGGTTTCCAGCAGCACCGCAGGGCGCCAACGGCCATGGAGGGCGTACTCAACAAAAAGCTTGGAAAGCTGGGCCACACCACAGGCCGCCAACCCCCACCACAACACAGAGTTGTCGAAAAGGTCACGCAGCATCAGCAGCAAGTGACCGGAGTCAGGAGTCATGGAAGCTGTCATCGATCGCGACTTGTAATGAAATCAGCCAAAGCCAGGAGGGGTTGGGCTTGGACTTGCCAGGGTGCCAGAGAGGCCTTGGCCTCGGCGACCAACCGATGGGCCCGCTGCTCTGATTCTTGCAGCCCCAACAATTTTGGATAGGTCGTCTTGTCCACAGCCTCATCCTTGCCAGCCGTTTTACCCAAAACCTCGCTGGAGGCGGTGACATCTAAAATGTCGTCAATGATCTGGAAAGCCAAACCAATGCCCCGGGCGTAGGTCCTGAGGGCTGCGAGCAGTTCCTGGGAGGCCCCCCCCAGCAAGGCGCCACAGATCACACAAGCCCGCAGCAGGGCACCCGTCTTGTGCAGGTGAATGTATTCAAGGGTCTCCAGATTGACCCGTTTGCCTTCGCTTTGCAGATCCACCACCTGGCCACCCACCAGCCCTGGAGCCCCAGAAGCCAGGGCAAGCTCGCCGACAACGGCCAATAACCGTTCAGCGCTGACCCCCGGGCTGCGTAGGGAGACCATTTCAAAAGCGCGGGTTAAAAGGGCATCCCCAGCCAGAATGGCAGTGGCTTCGCCGTACACCTTGTGGTTGGTGGGTCGGCCGCGGCGCAGATCATCGTTGTCCATGGCAGGCAGATCGTCATGGATCAGCGACATGGTGTGAATCATTTCCAAGGCGACCGCCGTCGGCATGGCGACCGCAGGATCGCCCCCAGCCAGCTCACAGGCAGCCAGGCACAAGATGGGGCGTAAACGCTTGCCTCCGGCCAACAGCGAATAGCGCATGGCCTCCCGCAGGGCTTCGGGGTGTTCCGGAGGCAAAGAGGCATCGAGAGCGGCCTCCACCTGGGGCCGGGTGGCCTCGAGATAGGCGCCGCAATCAAAAGCCGGGCTCACGGCCACGGACATGGGTGCGATGAAGGTAAGGCGGGATTCTCTCAGCCCAGAGTCCATGCGGGAGCTGAATCGGCGCAATTGACATCGAGTACCAGGCTCATACCAGCAAGTCCTGGAGGGTTTCAAGGCCCAGATCGTGCTGATGGCACCAGGCGACAGTGGTGTTCACCAGCAGCATTGCCACGGTCATCGGACCCACACCGCCTGGTACCGGGGTGATGGCCGCCGCCAACGACTCAACTTCCTCGTAACGCACATCGCCACAAAGCCTGCCTTTGTCCTGGGGTCCCTTTTGCGGATCAGAGGGCAGGCGATGAATCCCTACATCCACCACCACCACCCCGGCGCTGACATGGTCAGCACCGATGAGACGAGGACAGCCCGCTGCCACCACCAGCACCTCGGCCTGACGGGTCAAGGCCGCCAGATCCCTGGTGCGGGAATGGGCCACGGTCACCGTCGCCTGGCCAGCCTGCAACATCAGGGCCATCGGCTTCCCCACCAAGATGCTGCGCCCCACGACAACGGCCCGCTTTCCCTCCAAATTCACATCGGCCTTGGCTAACAGCGCCATGACCCCGGCGGGCGTGCAACATCGTGGTCCTCGCTCCCCTTTAAGCAAACGCCCCAAGTTGAGGGTGTGTAACCCGTCAGCATCCTTGTTTGGATCGATCGCAGCCAGAAGGGGCCCTTCGTCGAGACCCTTAGGCAGCGGCAACTGCAACAAAATGCCGTCAACCCGTGGATCAGCATTCAACTGCTCGATCGTGGAAAGTAGCTGGTTGTCAGCTATGTCCGCCGGCAGATGGTGGACAAAACTGTGGATGCCGACCCGCTCACAAGCTTTTGCTTTGTTGGCGACATAGACGCCACTGGCCGGATCCTCCCCCACCCGCAGCACGGCCAATCCAGGTGGCCGGCCGGCCCGACCCAGACCGGCGCTGATCACGGCAGCCAGGCGCTGCTCAATTGAGGCGGCCAGGAGTTTCCCGTCGAGAACGGCAGCCATGGATAAGGTCAGTCTGGTTCCAGCATGCAATGCCAAGGGCAAGCAGGCAGCTGGCTAGCCTTATTGCATGGCAAAGGGCCTGCAGCGTATCCGGCTCTACTGGCGGCAACTGCTCCGCCTAGAACGTCCCCGTCAGGCCTTGGTGCGCTGGCGGGCCGGCGGCTTAGCCGCCTTGCTGCTCGCCTGTTTGACAGTGGCCCTAATCAGCAGCTGGCCCTGGCTGGTGGAGCCCAGTCCCCGCATCGGCATGGCATCGCCTTTTACGGTCCTGGCCCCCAAGGATGCCCGTGTCATGGACAACACGGCACTGGAGGAACGGCGCACCAGGATGCTGCCGCGTACAAGAGTGCAAGTAGTCGACCAAGGGCTGACCCTGGTCCTTGAGGGGCGACTCAATCGGCTGCTTGAGGACCTGCGCAATGAGATGCGAAATGGCCAACCCAAGCTCGATTCCCTCAATTTGCGCCGCGAAGAGCGTCTCTGGCTCGCAAGCCTCCGTCCTCCGGCCCTGATGGCCTGGGAGCAGGCAGTCCAACAGGCGCAGCGCCGCATGCTGAGTCAGGGGGTGGTGGCCAACCTGGCGGAGCACACTTTGTTACAGGCAGCCAAATTGCAACTTGAAGACCAAGGAGCAGCAGCCCGGAGCCTTGGCAGCAGGCTGGTGGTCACCAGTTTGCGCGGCAGCACCAATCTGCGGGACGATCCTTTCTTGAGCCAGCGGCGCATTGCCGATCTCGTCAGCAGCCAGGGGCTACCCACCCTCAACATCCAGCGGGGAGATCTCATCACCCGCCAGGGGGAAACCAT
>JBILDB010000247.1:0-4089 GCA_044352805.1 Cyanobium sp. | reverse complement strand
GCGTGGTGCTGGCCTATTCCGGCGGCGTCGACACCAGTGTTTGCATTCCCTATCTCAAGCGGGAGTGGGGGGTCGAAGAGGTGATCACCCTGGCCGCCGATCTCGGCCAGGGTGATGAACTCGAGCCCATCCGTCTCAAGGCCCTGGATGCCGGCGCCAGTGAGTCCCGGGTGGAAGATCTGATTGAAGCCTTCATTGGCGAGTTTGCGTTTCCAGCCATTCGGGCCAATGCCCTGTACGAGGGTCGTTATCCCTTGTCTACCGCCCTGGCTCGACCGCTGATCGCCAGACGCCTGGTGCAGGTGGCCCGGGAGGTGGGCGCCGATGCCGTGGCCCATGGCTGTACCGGTAAGGGAAATGACCAGGTGCGCTTCGATGTGGCGATCGGTGCCCTGGCGCCCGAGCTCAAGGTGCTCGCTCCCGCCCGGGAATGGGGCATGAGTCGCGAAGAGACCATTGCCTACGGGGAACGCTGCGGCATTCCGGCACCGGTGAGCAAGAAGTCCCCCTATTCCATCGACCTCAACCTGCTAGGTCGCAGCATTGAGGCCGGTTCCCTCGAGGATCCCCAGGTGGAGCCGCCCGAGGAGATCTACGCGATGACCGTTTCGGTGGCTGCGGCTCCCGAGGCGCCAGAAGATGTGGATATCGGCTTTGAGCAGGGCCTGCCCGTCGCCATAAACGGGGAGCGGTTGGCACCGGTTGAGCTGATTCGTCGCGCCAATGCCCTGGCCGGTCGCCATGGCTTTGGCCGCCTCGACATGATCGAGAATCGGGTGGTTGGCATTAAAAGCCGCGAGATTTACGAAACTCCAGGGTTGTTGTTATTAATTCGTGCCCATCAAGACCTGGAGAGCCTCACCCTGGCTGCGGATGTTCAGCGTTATAAGCGCCAGGTGGAGATGGCCTGGGCCGACCTAGTCTACCAGGGTCTTTGGTTCGGTCCCCTCAAACAGGCCCTCGATGCCTTCATCGACCGCACCCAGGCCACGGTGAACGGCAATGTGCGCGTCCGTCTGCATAAGGGCAACGCGGTGGTCATTGGTCGCTCCAGCCCTAGTGACAGCCTGTATGTCGACGCCATGGCCACCTATGGCAGCGACGATCGCTTTGACCATCGGGCTGCCGAAGGATTTATTTATGTTTGGGGTCTGCCAACCCGTCTCTGGTCGGCTCGTCACCCTTAAGAGTTGCCCGGGCTCGGCCCCCCGCCAGCCCTCCCCAAGCTTGGCGCAGGGATTGCATCAGACCTGGCCGAGCCTGGCGTTTCAGGGGGTTGACCGGCTCGGTTTTGGCGGGCTGCAGCAGCAGGGGAGGCCGGAGCCTGGGACTTGTTGCCGGACCCAGTTCCAGCAGCTTTCGTTTTAAGTAGGCGTTTTCCTCCAGCAGTAGTCGCTGCTGTCGCAGGGTTTCGCGCAGCCTTTGGCGAAATTTGTTCTCGAAGATGTCCGGCAGTTCCAGGGTCATCTCATGCAATTGCCGAATCTCTTCGCGGGTCACCTCCAATTCGCGGCGCAAACGCTCCGGGGAGGGTTGGCCGCTGCCGCTGGCCCCTTGCCCAGGCAAGGATGGTCCTTTGCCTGGCGGCACCGGAGACGGGGGCGCGGGTACCACCTTCAGGGGTCGATCCGCACTGCGCAGGGTTTCAGAATGCGGGGTCAAAGCAGGATTAACCCCTGAACGATCAGCCAAGCCAAAGGGACGCGGCTGGGCCTGTTCGCCTTGGGGCGGGTCCGGCGAAGCGGATCGGGAGGGCTGCAGCCGATCGCGGTCCACTCTATTTACCTCGCAAGATCAGTCATCTTATGGCAAGAATTTCGGTCCTTATTGAATGGGTCGGCCGTCTGGAAGGCAGGCGTCCGATCAAAAAGCAAGCCCGGCATCTTGGGGTGCCGGGCTTGAGCGTGATTTTGGTGTCTTTTTGGAGACAAGACGGTCAGTCGGCTTCCGTTTCGGCAGCGGTTGCGTCGACAGGGGTGGTTTCAGCCTGGTTGGGCAGCACCCGGGGTGGAGGCATGGGGCCGTCCTGCTTGACGGTGAGATAACGGATCACGTCCTCGGAGAGGCGCATGGCGCGCTCGAGGGTGGCGACTTGCTGGCCGTCTCCGTTGTGGTTTAGCTGCACATAGATGCCTTCGCGATGCTTGGCGATGGGATAAGCCAAGCGGCGCTTGCCCCGCATTTGGGTATCTAGGACCTCGGCACCGGCTTCGGTGACAAGGTCGCGATACTTGCTGACGTGGGTTTCAACCTCTTCTTCCGGAATGTCCGGACTGAGGATGTACATGGTCTCGTAGTAGGGCTGCGTCATGGGCGCCTTCAGAGCAGGTCAGGGGCGGGGGGGAAGGACCCCACCGACGGATTAAGCAAGCTACCCCAGCGTGCGACCTGCAGTCCTGGACTCAAAGTTGCATGCGAACCGCTTCCGACAGGGTGGGAAGGTCCGCCTCTTTGCCCCGCAGAACCTGAACAACGGTGAACAGCAGGATCAGGAGGGTCCCCAGGAAGACGGTGTTGGCCAGAGTGCGAAACAGCAAGCCGCCCCCCAGCAACGATTGCAGCAACTGAAACACCAGACCAATCACCACCAGCAAGATGTCCAGCATCAGGGCCTGCAGGGTGTTGAAGCGAATCGTGTACGGCACCTTGGGATTGCGAACCACAGCGAGGAAGAGCAGAAAGAAAAGCAGCAAGCCCCCCAGATTCATGCCCCCCATCGAGCCCAGGTTCTGGACCAGCAGGGCCGGCATGGCCGGCAGCATCAGGGCGTTGAGGGAGGGGAAGTTGCCGAAAAGATCCCGGCCAAAAGGCAGCGCATCACTCCAGGTGAGGCTGTAGGGCAGCAGGGCTAGCAGGCGTTGCCAGAGAGGAGGGTCTTGCATGGCGAGGGCGATCGGATTTCCAGGCTAGGGATGGGCTGGCTACTGGACGGCCAGTTGCCCAAGGGCCGCTTCCCGCATCACGTCAACGGGAACTTCGGCTTGGCCCGTCCAAAGCCGCAGCGAAGCCGCACCCTGTTGCACCAGCATCTCCAGCCCATCAATGGTGCGGCAACCCCGCGCTTTCGCCTGTTGCAGCAAGGCTGTCGGCCGGGGTGTGTAGATGAGGTCGTACACCGTGGCGCCCTCTGGCAAGGCGTCCAGGTCCCTTGGGCCCAGGGGAGTGGCGGCGGGTTCGGGATCCCCGGAGCTGGCCATGCCCATTGGCGTGGTGTTCACCACCAGAGCGCTGTTACCAAGGGCTGATCGCAAATGGCCTTCACTCCAAGGCACCCCCTCCAGGGTGGGGGCCCAGCCACCACAGGCCTGCAGCAGCAGGTCCAGGTTCTGTTGGCGCCTGCCCGCCACCAAGATCGGAGCCAGCCCCAGTTCGGTGAGGGCCGCCACGATCGCCCGGGCGCTGCCGCCGTTGCCCAGCACTAGGGCCTGTTGGCCTTGCCAGGGGACGCCGCAGGACCGTAACGGCGCCAGGAAACCTTCCACATCGGTGTTGGCCCCGAACCACCCCCCCTCGGTGCGGGGCACCAAAGTATTCACTGCTCCAAGACGGGCAGCCAGGGGGCTGAGATCCTGGGCTAGCTGGGCGGCTTCGGCTTTATGGGGCAAGGTGATGTTGAGGCCGCGGCACTCCACGGCCTCCAGCCCTGCCAGCACCGCCGCCAGCCGGCCAGGGGGGGTGCGCAGGGCCAGGTACACCCAGTCAAGTCCCAGCTCCTGCAAGGCGGCATTGTGCATGGCCGGAGACAAGCTGTGCCGCACCGGATCGCCCAGCACTGCCACCAGACCACTGGCCGCACTGATGCTGGACAGGCGCCGGCAGCGCTCTTGAGCCAAGCAGGCATCCCCAGGTTTGACGTCGGGTAGAGCGCTGGCGTCAGGCGCTCCGGTCGGGGTCTCGGACATGGCGTCGCCGGGGGCTGGGGCGAGATTAGGCCGGCTGCAAACCCTTGCCCGCCAAGGGTTTGGCGTGATTCGACCCACCACTTCGGTTCGGGAACCACCCCTCGCCGGGGCAGGGGTGTCCTGCTGAAGATGCACTCATCCCTAATTCATTTGACACAGGAGCAGAGAACCCATGGGTAAGGTCGTC
>JBILDB010000270.1:0-3814 GCA_044352805.1 Cyanobium sp. | reverse complement strand
TGGGGTGGCGGGGAGGGGCCCGGCCAGGGGGTCCGGCTAGGGGGGGCTGGGAACACCACCGGTGGGGTCGTTATAGGATGGTGGGCCCCACCCCCAGCGCCATGGCGGCCCCAGCCGAACTGCAGCTGTCGCTGGTGGCGGACCCCGTCAGCCAGGGAGATCTGTTCGGCGCCGCCGGCATGGCCGCTCCGGCCGGCCTCCCTCCCCAAGCCGCCACGGGCTCCAGCGGCCCCACAGCGGGAGATCTCGGCCCAGGCACCCTGCCGGATGAGGCGGCCCTGCAGGCCGATGCCGCCGCCCGCCCCCGCCCCCGCCCCCGCCAGCGCCCCCGGCCCGCCGGCCCGCCGTCGGTGCAGCTGGCGGCGGGGGAGCCGCAGGCAGCACCGGCGGGGGAGCCTGCCGAGGACGACAGCAACGCCGCCGAGCCCGACTCGGATCTGCCCCGCTGGCACCACCACAGCCTGGTGGATCCGGCCAGCTTGACCCCGGTGTTGCGCCACTACGTGGAGCTCAAGGCGGCCCAACCAGATCGGGTGTTGCTCTACCGGCTGGGGGACTTCTTTGAGTGCTTCTTTGAGGACGCGATCCTGCTGTCGCGCCTGCTGGAGCTGACCCTGACGGGCAAGGATGCCGGCAAGAGCCTGGGGCGGGTGCCGATGGCTGGCCTGCCCCACCATGCCGCCGAGCGCTATTGCGCCGAGCTGGTGCGGCGCGGCTACAGCGTCGCCCTGTGCGATCAACTGGAAACCACCCCCGCCAAAGGGGCCCTGCTGCGCCGAGACATCACCCGGGTGCTGACGCCGGGGACGGTGCTGGAGGAGGGGATGCTGGCGGCACGGCGTAACAACTGGCTGTGCGCCGTGGTGCTGGAGCAGGGCCGCTGGGGATTGGCGGTGGCGGATGTCAGCACCGGCGAGCTGCAGCTCTGCGAACAGGAGGGCAGTGGCGGGCTGCACCAAAAGTTGCTGCAACTGGAGGCCGCCGAGGTGGTTTGGCCGGGGGAGGAAACCCAGCCCGCCTGGTGCCCGCCGGGACTGCGGCTGGTGAGCCAACCCCGCACCCCCTTCGAGGGCCCGGCGGCCCGCGCCGCCCTGCTGGCCCGCTTTCGATTGGCGAACCTGGCTGGCCTGGGGCTGGCGGAGGCACCGCTGGCCCAGCGGGCCGCCGGCGGCCTGCTGGCCTACCTGGACAGCACCCACGGATTGGCGGCAGACCGCGGCGCCATCCCCCTGGAGAGACCCCGGCTGGGGCATCCGGGCGATGCCCTGGTGCTGGATGCCCAGACCCGCCGCCATCTCGAACTAACCCAGACCCAGGTGGGCGGCGGCCTGCACGGCTCATTGCTGTGGGCCCTGGATCGCACCATGACCGCCATGGGCGGCCGCTGTTTGCGGCGCTGGATCGAGGCGCCGCTGCTGGATGCCAAGGCAATCGGCGACCGGGCCGATGGGGTGGGAGAGCTGGTGGAGCAGCGGGGATTGCGGCTGGCCCTGCGGCGCCTGCTGCGGCCGATGGGCGATTTAGAGCGGCTGGCGGGCCGGGCGGGGGCGGGCACGGCCTCAGCCCGGGACCTGGTGGCCCTGGCCGATGGCCTGGAGCGGCTGCCCTTGCTGGCGGAGCGGCTGATGGCGGCCAGCAGCGGCCCGTTGCGGGTCCTGGCCTGTCCCTGGCCCGAACTGGAGGCACTGGCGCTGCAGTTGCGCCAGTGCCTGGTGGAGCAACCGCCCCTGGGCCTCAGCGAAGGGGGCCTGATCCACGATGGCTTCGATCCGGTGCTCGATGGCCTGCGCAACCAATTAGACGACCAGGACCGCTGGCTGGCCGAGCAGGAGGCCCAGGAGCGGCGGGCCAGCGGCAACACCAACCTGCGCCTGCAATATCACCGTAGTTTTGGCTATTTTCTGGCCACCAGCCGGGCCAAGGCGGCTTCGGTGCCGAGCCACTGGATCCGGCGCCAGACCCTGGCCAACGAAGAGCGCTTCGTCACCCCGGACCTCAAGGCCCGCGAAGGCCGCATCCTGCAACTCAAGGCCCGGGCCGCCCAGCGCGAATACGAGCTGTTTTGTGACTTAAGGCGCCAGGTAGGCGAACAGGCCACCCCGGTACGGGCGGCGGCCAGGTTGGTGGCCGACCTCGATGCCCTGGCCTCCCTGGCGGAGGTGGCCGCCACCTGGGGCTACTGCCGGCCCGAACTGGTGGATGGCCGCGAGCTGGTGATCGAGGCGGGGCGCCATCCGGTGGTGGAGCAATTGCTGGTGGAGGAGCGCTTCACCGCCAATGATCTGCAGTTGGGGGGAGAAGAGGGCCCGGATCTGCTGGTGCTGACCGGCCCCAATGCCAGTGGCAAGAGTTGCTACCTGCGCCAAACGGGGCTGTTGCAGCTGATGGCCCAAATCGGCAGCTGGATCCCGGCCCGCTCGGCCCGCGTGGGCTTGGCAGATCGCATCTTCACCCGGGTCGGGGCGGTGGATGATTTGGCCACGGGCCAGTCCACCTTCATGGTGGAAATGGCCGAAACCGCCAACATCCTGCAGCACGCCAGCGAGCGATCGTTGGTGTTGCTCGATGAGATCGGCCGGGGCACAGCTACTTTCGATGGCCTGTCAATCGCCTGGGCGGTGGCCGAACATCTGGCCAGCCCCATCGGCGCCCGCACCATCTTCGCCACCCACTACCACGAACTCAACGAGCTGGCCTCGCTGCTACCCAACGTGGCCAACGCCCAGGTACTGGTAGAGGAAACCGGCGACGCATTGGTGTTTCTGCATCGTGTCGTCCACGGCGGCGCCTCCCGCAGCTATGGCATCGAAGCCGCCCGCCTGGCCGGCGTGCCGCCAGCGGTGGTGCGCCGTGCCCGCCAGGTGCTGGGCCGCATCGAAGCGAATAGCCATGTGGCGGTGGGATTAGCGCCGCAGGGATTAGGAGGGGTTGGCCCCAAATGAGTGGGTAGGCAATCCTTGGGCAGCGGCAGCAAGGCAGAAGAGGTCACCAGCCGTGTGGCATTTTTGGATCTCTTTTTGACTCAGGCCCACGGACGCCGATGTGATGTACAAATCCGTTAGGTCAGGACCGCCAAAGGTGACACAGGTTGGGCGTGGTATCGGTAGTTGAATCCTTGATAATTCATGGCCGCTGGCAGCAAAGCATGCAACAGACCAACCATCCCAGAGGGCTGACCACAGATTGCCATCGATGTCAACTGTCAAACCATCGGGTTCAACTGCTTCGGTACTGAGATCAATCAGAGTCCTGCGATTAACAATTGAGCCAGTCTCAGCCAGATAATCATAAGCAAAGATTTTATGCTGAGCTGAATCGGTCAAATAAAAAGTTGACCCATCTGGGCTCCAGGCCAAACCATTAGAAATGGTTAAACCGGTTTCCATGATGTGCAAGGAACCATCCGGATCGTATCGGTAGAGTGACGCCTGACCAGGATGATCACTGCAGGAGCCGATCCAGAAGCGGCCCTGGGCATCACATTTGCCATCATTCAAGCGAGTACCCGCAGGGACAGGAAACTCAAATCGATGGATGACCTCAACTTCGCCGCTTGGCAGATGCAACCAAGCCAATCGATCACTTAGGGCAATCAGCAAACGATCCGTTGCCGCAAGGGCAATGGCACTCACCACATCGCCGGTATCAAAGTAGCAATCCTTTCCAGTGGCAGGATCAAACTGGTGAATGCGGTGATTGTAGGCATCCACCCAGAACAGTTTTTGGTCTAGTGCTTGCCAAACTGGGCACTCACCGAGGCGGGCCCGTGCAGCAAGTACGATCTGCGCTGACTGACTCATATTTTTAGCCCTCA
>JBILDB010000246.1:0-4106 GCA_044352805.1 Cyanobium sp. | reverse complement strand
CTTCTTCGATGCCTGCCCCATCCACGCCATCACCACCGCCACCCTGGAGCGGTTGCGGCAGCTGGAACCCCAGCGCGATTTCGCCGTCGAACGCTTCCGCCCCAACCTGCTGATCCGCACGCCGGAGCGAGCCGAAGGCTTCGTGGAGGAGACCTGGAGCGGCTCCTGCCTGCGGATCGGCGAGCAACTGGTGCTCCGGGTCGACGGCGGCTGCCCCCGCTGCGTGGTCACCACCCTGGCCCAAGGCACCCTAGGCGAAGACCTGGAGATCCTAAGGGCCACCGCCCGCCACAATGGCGTGGTGGCCGGCATCCGCCTGAGTGTGGTGACCCCAGGCTCGGTGGCCGTGGGCGATCCGGTGCGACTGCTCAGACAAGACCAGCCGCCAGGCGGTTGAGGCCCTGCTCCAGCAGACAGGCGGAGGTGGCGAAAGTCAGCCAAGAAGTTGTGAATTCGGCTGATCGCAGCACCCACCTAGGACCCACAGCCGCGTTGAACAACCAGCCGCCGCAGTTCATCGAGTGATGGCGATCGCCCGCTGCCACAGCTCAGGATCCGCCGATAGTCCCTGCACCAGGGCCACGTGCAAAGCCAGGGGAACGGCTTTTATGCAGCATCTGCATAGCTCTGAGGCTGTCATTCCCTTTGGCATCAATGGCTTCCGCTTTGCAGCGAAAAGGTTCAGACTCTGGTGAGATCTGGGTCTTCTGCGCTCTGATGCCACTTGCGAGCTTGCAGGATTTGCTGATCTGATGACCCGATGACTCGGCTGGAAGACCTCAAACCCGACGCCCTGGTCAAGGGGTTGGTTGGCAAGGAGGCCGTGCGGCTGATCAGCGTCCAGCGGATGGGCGACATGGCCTGCCAGGTGTTTTACCGGGGCCAGGACGGCAGCACCGGCGACACGATCGTTTTTCGCAGCAGTGAGGCCCAGCTGGAGTTGGTTTCCGCTGGCCGCAAATGGAGCTTTGAGGGGGACGGCGAGGTGTTCAGGCTGGTGTCGGAGGCCGAACGGATTCGGCTGGCCTACCTGTTTGACCCCTATGTGGCGGTGAACAGCAGCACGATCGACCCCCTGCCCCACCAGATCAGCGCGGTGTATGAGCACATGCTCCCGAGGCAGCCGATGCGCTTCCTGCTGGCGGACGACCCCGGCGCAGGCAAGACGATCATGGCCGGACTGCTGATCAAGGAGCTACTGATCCGTGGCGAGCTGGAGCGCTGTCTGATCGTGGCGCCGGGCTCTTTGACAGAGCAGTGGCAGGACGAGCTCAAGGAGAAGTTCGAGCTGCAGTTCGAGCTGCTCACCCGCGACCTGATCAACGCCACTGGGCTGGGCAATCCGTTCGCGGAACGACCGCTGTTGATCGCCCGCATGGATCAGCTCTCCCGCGATGGGGAGTTGCAGACCCGGCTGGAGCAGGCACCCGAGTGGGACCTGGTGGTGTTCGATGAATCCCACCGCATGAGCGCCCACTACTTCGGCAATGAGGTCAAGCGCACCAAGCGCTACGACATGGGCAAGCGGGTGGGCAACCACGCCCGCAACCTGCTGCTGATGACGGCCACCCCGCACAACGGCAAGGACGAGGACTTCCAGCTGTTCATGGCCCTGCTGGATGAGGACCGCTTCGCGGGGCAGCAGAAGGACGCCGTGCACCGCAGCGACCCCACCGACCTGATGCGCCGGCTGGTCAAGGAAGACCTCTACACCTTCGCCGGCACCAAGCTGTTCCCCGAGCGCCGCAGCTACACCGCCGAATACGAGCTCTCGGAGCCCGAGAAGGTGCTCTACGAGAAGGTGACCGAGTACGTGCGCGAAGAGATGAACCGCGCCGACCGCAACGCCCAGGCCGAGGGGGGCGGCAAGAAGCGGGTGAACGTGGGCTTCGCGTTGATGACCCTGCAAAGGCGGCTAGCCAGTTCCCCCTTTGCCATTCATCGCTCGCTGGAACGGCGACGGGAGCGGCTAGAGAGCCGGCTCAAGGAAGAACGCCTGCTGCTAGAGGGCCGCGAGGCTGGCGGCAGGCTGCTTCTCGATGCCAAGTACGAGCCGAACGCCATCAGCGACGACGACATCGGCGATTTATACGAGGAGGACACCGCCGAAGTTGTGGAAGCCACCGAACAGGCCTTCACCGACAACGCCACCACCGCCCAGACCCTTGAAGAGCTGGCGTTCGAGATCGAAACCCTCAAGGGCCTGGAGATGCTCAGCAAAAAGGTGGTGGATCAACGTTGCGATGCCAAGTGGAGCGAACTGGATCGCATCCTGGATGACGAACAGATGCGGGAGCCCAATGGCGGCCGCCGCAAGCTGGTGCTGTTCACCGAGTTCAAGGACACCCTCACGGATCTGGCGATCAAAATTCGCGATCGGCTGGGGCGGCCGGAGGCGGTGGTGGAGATCCATGGCGGGGTGCCGCGGGACAAACGCCGCCAGATCGTGCATGCCTTCATGAATGACCCCCAGGTGGTGGTTCTCCTCGCCAATGACGCCGCCGGGGAGGGCGTGAACCTGCAGCGGGCCCACCTGATGGTCAACTACGACCTGCCCTGGAACCCCAACCGGCTGGAGCAGCGCTTCGGGCGGATCCACCGAATCGGTCAAAAGGAGGTTTGCCATCTCTGGAACCTGCTGGCCAAAGACACCCGCGAGGGGGATGTCTATATCCAGCTTCTGCACAAACTAGAGATCGCCCGAGAAGCCCTCGGCGACAAGGTGTTCGACGTGCTTGGGCAACTTTTCTCAGGTCGCTCGTTGCGGGACCTGTTGATGGACGCCGTGCGCTACAACCAACAACCCGAGCGCCAGATCCAGATGGAGCTGGAGATCGAAGGGGCCGTGAACCAGGAGCATTTGCGGCAGTTGCTCAACGAGCGGGCCCTAGTCCAGCAGGGCATGGACATCCACAAGGTGGAACTGCTGCGGCAACAGATGGAGCGGGCCATGGCCCGCCGCATCCACCCCCACTACGTCCACGACTTCTTCATCGAGGCGTTTCGGCGGCTCGGCGGCAAGGTTTTCGAGCGGGAGAAGGGCCGCTACGAGATCACCTACGTGCCGCCATTACTACTCGATCGCAACCAGCAGATCGGTTTCGGGGTGCCGGTGCAATCCCGCTACGAACGGATCTGTTTCGAAAAGGAGCATGTAGCCGCCACCCCCCGGGCGGAACTGGTGAGTCCGGGCCATCCGTTGCTGGAGGCCTGCCTCTCCCTGGTGCTGGAGCGGGATGGGGCGGTGCTTGCCCAGGGGGCGATGTTGGTCGATGAACGGGATCTGGGCACCGAACCCCGGATGCTGTTCTGCCTGGAGCATGGGCTGCAGGACGGCCGCCGCAACCGCCACGGCCAGCAACAACTCATCTCTAATCGGCTGCAGTTCCTGGAGATCAATCGCCAGGGCGAAGTGGCGATTGCCGGCTCGGCGCCCTACCTCGACTACCGGCACTTGAAGCAGGAGGAGCGGCAGCCGATCGAAGGGTTGCTGAACGAGAGCTGGCTGGCCCAGGACTGGGACCAGTTGGTGATCACCCAGGCCCTCACGACCCTGGTGCCCGAGCACCTGGAAGAGGTGAAGGGCGAACGGCTGGAGCGGATCGCCAAGGCAGGCCAGGAGATCCAGTCACGCATGCAGCGGGAAATCAACCTCTGGTACCGCCGCTACGAAGAGCTGAAGCTGCAGGAGTCGGCCGGCAAGCAGGTGCGGCTGCCGGCCCAGGTGGCCAAGGAGCGCTACGAATTGCTGGTGGCCCGACTGGAGAAGCGCAAGGCCCAACTGGCCCTGGAGGCCCAGATCAGCGCCAAGGTGCCGATCCTCAAGGGCGGCACCTTGGTGATTCCGGTGGGGCTTTTGCTCGCCCAGCAGGGCCAGGCCGATCCCACTGGGGTCGACGCGGCCGCCCGTAAGCGGGTGGAACTGCTGGCGATGAACGCCGTGTTCGAAGCCGAGAAAGCGATGGGACGCATGCCCAAGGATGTGAGCGCCCAGCGGGGCATCGGCTATGACATCGAATCGCTGGACGGCCAGGGCGATCTGTATTTCATCGAGGTGAAGGGCCGCATCGATGGGGCCGACTCGGTGACGCTCACGATCAATGAGG
>JBILDB010000245.1:0-4130 GCA_044352805.1 Cyanobium sp. | reverse complement strand
TCATTCGTGGCGCTCCCCTGATTACGCTGCTATTTCTGGGCCAGAACATCCTCGGATTTCTATTGCCCGGAGGGCTGGCTCCGGACCGCATCTGGCGGGCGGCCTGGGTGCTCACTTTTTTCGCCGCCGCCTATCTGGCCGAAGCGGTGCGATCTGGTCTGGCGGCGGTTCCTAAAGGTCAGGTGGAAGCGGCCCGCTCCCTAGGACTCTCCTATCCTCAGACCCTGGTGCGGGTGATACTGCCCCAGGCCTTGCGGGTGGCCTTGCCCGCCATGGTGGGCCAATTCATCTCCCTGCTGCAGGACACCACCCTGCTTTCCTTGATCGGGCTGCTGGAACTACTTGGCGTTGCCAGGACTGTGATGGCCAACCCGGAATTTCTGGGACACAACGCCGAGGTCTACCTCACCCTTGCCCTGCTGTTCTGGTCCTGCTGCGCCGCCCTCGGTCTCGGCAGTCGTGCCCTCGAAAAACGCCTTGATCCCCAGACTCTCTCTAGATCCACCAGCCGGCCATGACTTCGAGCCCCAGCAATTTGATGATTGAGGCCCGCGGGGTCGAAAAATGGTATCCGAATGGTTATCACGCTCTCCGTGGTGTGGACCTCACGGTCCATCGCGGCGAAGTGGTGGTGGTGATGGGTCCCTCCGGGTCCGGCAAGAGCACCTTCATCCGCACCTTCAATGCCCTGGAGGATTTTCAAAAGGGCACGATCCGCATCGACGGCAACAGCCTGGGTAACGACCTGCGCCAGATCGATGCCATCCGCCGGGAGGTGGGCATGGTGTTTCAGCAGTTCAATCTGTTTCCCCACCTCACGGTGCTGGACAACCTCGTGTTGGCACCCACCCTGGTGCGTGGACGGCCCCGTGCCGAGGTTCAGGCCCAGGCCCTCAACCTGCTGGATCGGGTCGGCATCAAGGAGCAGGCCCAGAAATTCCCTGGTCAGCTTTCGGGGGGCCAGCAACAGCGCGTCGCCATCGCCAGGGCCCTATGCATGGAGCCCAGGATCCTGCTGTTTGACGAACCCACCAGTTCCCTGGATCCCGAGATGGTCAGGGAGGTGCTGGATGTGATGCGTCAACTGGCTCAAGAGGACATCACCATGGTGGTAGTGACCCACGAAGTCAAATTTGCCGAGCAGGTCGCCGATCGGGTGGTGTTAATGGCTGAGGGAAGTGTGGTGGAAGAAGCACCTCCAGCCCTGTTTTTCAAGGACCCTAAACATGAACGAACCCGGCGTTTTCTCGATCAAATTCTCTGAAGTGGCTGCCGGAACCAATCAGGGTTAAAGTTAATGTTAACCCATCATCAATTCCAAACCATGAAGCCCCTCGTACAAAAGATAAGCACCAAATATAAGGGCAATAATTCCGACCAACCACTCGGCCTTGTGCTGCAGCCATTCTTCTAATTTGGCAATCGAATCGCGAATCGAACCACCGCTGGCAATCCAAGCCAATGGGGGTAATAGCAACAAAGAACTAGCTGTGAGCGCATAGACAGCAGTAATTTCAACATCGGCTTTTAACCCAGGATGATTGATCATCATCAAGCCGGCTTGTTTTAGATAAAATACCAGGTTTTCTGGGGTCAATAGGGCAGCCCCAGCGCCGATTAATACCAATAAGGCGGTATTTACATCAGGAAGGCGATTCATCAAGCGAATCGCCATCCCCTCTTCACCGAGACTGGCCTGGGGAGTGAGTTGATACAAACCCAGGGCTAGCAGACCTCCGGCCCCCAAAAGATCGATGAGCACCTGCTCGCGAGCGCCATGTTCCAAGCTGATCGCCAACGAACTTCCCACCAGCAATAACAACAGCACCGCCATCACATTGGCCAGGGTCCAACCCAAGACGTAGGCAAAGGCCCTTCTCAAGGGTGAGCGCCCCAGCAGCAGAAGGGTTACCACCCCGATATGCAGGGGGCTGAAGGCGATGCCAATTCCGAAAAGAGAAGATTTGGTAAACAGGGAAGCGAGCATCGCAAGGGGCCATCACCCCAATCAGTCAGGGAACCCTAGCCAGCGGCCCGCGGGCGCCGGGGGCGGATCCCCCCACCGCAGTTTCTCAGGATTCCTGCATACCAGCTTGGGAAAGGGCTAAAAACAGAGCCTCCGTAGTTTGCATACCTTTCAAGTATTCCGCCATCTGTATTTCGCCATCAGTTCTACGCCATCAGTCCTCCGCCAAGAGCAGGCGACGCCCCTCCTCCAGTTGACGGCGTGCCTCTTCGCCCAGGTGGGGTATACGCAAATCCAGACGGGCCATGGCATCGATGATTGAGGCGGCCACCACAATGCGGGTGAACCACTTGTTGTCAGCTGGCACCACATGCCATGGGGCTGACGGTCTGGCGGTGCGTTGAATCATCTCCTCATAGGCAGTCATGTAGGCATCCCAGTGGGCCCGCTCATGAATATCACCGAGTGAGAATTTCCAGTTCTTATCAGGATTATCAAGCCGTTCTAGAAAGCGACGCTTTTGTTCTTTGCGTGAGAGATGCAGAAAAAACTTAAGTACAACGAATCCATTGTTGCTAAGATATTCTTCGAAGTGGCGAATATCGCGGCAGCGCTGTTTCCAAATGTCGTTGCCCAATAAGGAGGGAGGCAATTGCTGTTTTTGCAACAGTTCTGGATGGACGCGCACTATCAGAGTCTCTTCGTAGTAACTCCTATTGAAGATGCCGATCCGACCCCTTTCCGGCAGGGCCTGCTGGCAGCGCCAGAGGTAGTCATGGTCCAGTTCGGTGGAAGTTGGGGCCTTGAAGCTGGTTACCTGGCAGCCCTGGGGATTCACCCCCGACATCACATGTTTGATGGTGCCATCCTTGCCGGCGGCGTCCATCGCCTGGAAAATCAACAACACCCCCCAACGGTCCTGGGCGTAGAGGCGTTCCTGAAATTCGGCAAGCAGGCTGGTGCCTTCAGTCAGCCGCTGCATCGCCATCGCTTTGTCATCCCGTTGCAGGTGCAGGGTGTCGTCGGGATCGACGCAGGCCAAGCGAAAGCCCTCGCCATCCTCCACCTGATAGGCCTTGGCAAGTTTGCGGCACTGGCTCAGCAACTTGTCGCGATCCATGGCATCGATCATGGCTTGAAGATCAGTTCGAACTCGGTGGGGGACTGGCCCACTCCGTCCCGCTGAGCAGGGGAAACAGGCCATCTTCGCTCTGCACTGCGTCCAGCCACAAGGGCGGCAAATCCGTGCCCTTGTCGATGGCCTGCATGAGATGCCAGAAACGATCAAGGTGGCGGTGGATCCGCTCTCGGGCCAGTTCGGTGGTGGTGCCGGCTTGCAGGATGAAACTCCAATCAGAACTCTGGGCCAGCAGCAGTTCGCGGCCGGCCTGGATCAGCCAAAGCCGGTGCTCATTGCTGCCCACCCCCCGGTTGACCCGCCGGACCATGGCCCGGGAGGCCCGCTGCCATTCCCCCACAACCCAGCCGTTGGCCTCATTTAGCCAGTAGTTGTGATAGCCCCCCCGCCCCCAGCTGGAGGGAGAGGGGCGGCAGAGCTGGAGGGTCAACTCCGCCTCCAGGGTCTCCCGCAAGGTGGTGAAACGGAGCTCAGCGGCGGGAGCTTGGCGGAACAGTTCGGCCAAAAAAGCCGGCCCTTCAAACCACCAGTGGCCAAACAACTCAGCGTCAAAGGGAGCGACAAGCAGCGGCGGTCGCTCGATGGAAGCCGCCAGATCGTGCAATTGACTGGCCCGACCGGCGAGGTAATCGGCGGCATGTTGGCGCACCATCTGGGCGGCGGCGGCCGGTTCGTAGGGGGCCTTGTGCTCCAGTGCACAGGTCTGGGAGGTCACCCGATGCAATTTCAGACCCAGGGGGCGACTGCTGCGGATTCCATGCTCGGCCAACTGGTCCTCGCACAGATCCCAGCCCAAGTCGCGGTGAAATTCTCGGTAGGCCCCATCGCCTGGATAGCCCTCGCTGGCACTCCATACCGGCAGGGTCGAATTGCTGTCACGGCCGAAAAAAGCAACTCCCGCTGGGCTGCAGATCGGTGCATAAACGCCATAGCGGGGACGGGGTACGGCGTGGAGAAGGCCGTGGGCGTCCAGCACGCTGTAGCGCAGGCCGTGTTGGACGAGCACCTGGTCCAAACCCTCGTAAT
>JBILDB010000244.1:0-4148 GCA_044352805.1 Cyanobium sp. | reverse complement strand
TCACCTGGCACCTGTTGGCGATCGCCCAGTCGATGCCCGCCAGGATGCCGCCGTCGCTGCCACTGCCCTGGTCGGAGAGCACCTTGCCGATGTAAATGTTGGCCTTGTGAGCGATGCCGTAGCGCGGCCCGACCGCAGGCTTGAACGCACCGCATGCCGTTCCCGTGCAATGGGTGCCGTGGCCATGGCCATCGTTGGCGCTCACAACGCCGGAGATGAACGACCGCGAGACGATCGAGCGGCCGGCGAAATCGGGGTGAGCCAAGAATAGGCCGGTGTCCAGCACTGCGACATTGATGCCTTGGCCGGTGAATCTCGACATCGAGGCCCTAGTGGCGATGAGGCCCCAGGTGTGGGTCGGGCTGTCAATAAACCCTGCCGCTTCAATCAGGTCGGGACCTTCCTCGCCCCCCGGCGGTGTGGTGGATGCCGAAACGTAAAGGCTCTGGGCGCAGTCCCGGAAGCCGCGCAGGTAATCGAGGCTTACTCCCCCCAACTCGCTGAGGGCATACATGATGCCTTCTGGCTCGACCGCGAGGATCGCGGATTCATCGCCCGCCTCCATGGCCAGCGCTCCCGCAGCATCGGGGGCGACGTTAACTACGGCCATGCCGAGATTGCCCAGCAGGGCACCGCCCTCGGCGGGAACCTGGTCCATATCAATTCCGGACTCGGCGAAATCGCCACTCCGGAGCAGATTGGCCTCCCTGACGCCGGCGCTGTTGACCATTGCGGCGAGGGCCTGATCGGAGGCGCCTTCGCGGAAGGTGACGATATAGCGGCCGGTGGTTTCTGCTTCGCTGGGGATTGTGAATTCAGAGTTCATGGATTTGTTCCTTGAATTGGTTGAAGGGTTTACTCGGGCGGTTAGGGACAGGGTGAATCCAGGTTCGCGAGCGCGGTCTGACGGATCGATTCGTCCACTCTTCCTTGGGCAATAGTCAATAACCAGCATTCCAGCGACTGACCGGTATCCACCAGGTGTAGGGCTGTTCCGTTGTAGCGGACTGCATTAATTGCCCCACCGCCGATTTGGACATCAATATATGTATTGGCCGACGATGCTTCGTTAATACCTTGCCGCCCAGGCAGCGGAGAGATATGCAAACCTCGATAGCCCAATACCTCGGGCATAGCGACGGGCAAGCCGGTAGGCAGCGTGGCAAGCCGAGCCTTGAGCTCGGAGACTTCGGCTGCGGTGAGCTCCCAAGCGGGGTTGGGTCTGCCGCTGAAAAGATCTATCTCGACTTGCATGGTGGGCACGATCATGATGGCTCGCTACGTCCCATACCCATTCAGCGGATGAGTTGGGAACGGCAGGTATAGAAATAACCGCAGAACTGTGTATAAGGCCCCCGGTTGCAGGTCTGCGGGTTGGTGATTACCCTGCCGCTGTTGTCAGTGTTCCGGGCTGCGGTGCCGCCCGGCTTGTGGCTCCAGAAACCTGCCGAATTCTTGCGGTACCAGTGGAAATCGTTGAAACCTGGTCCAGGAGCGATCACAAGTGCCACTAAATAGCGCGGTTTTTCGCTGTCGGGAAAACAGACATATCGCCTGTGCAGGCGGTCACAAAGCGCCGCACGCGATACTTCGGCGCAGTTGATGGCTGTATACATACGGCCACAACCTCTACCGGGCTGGGCAAAAGTGTCGGTGCGTTTGTTGCTCGCATAGTTGTAGCAGTTGTTGCGGGTGCGAATGTTTACGTCGTTGTTCCAGAATCCGGGGTTGTAAGCCGCATACTCGACCATGCACGTCACCGCAGCAGCGGCCTCCACGGACATTTCGTCGGACTCTGCAGCGGCTGCGGCGGGACTCGCGTCAGCCTCGCTGGTCCCGGTTTCCTTGCCCAGCTTCTGGCCGAGGAAGCTGCGCAGCAGGTCTGGGCTGAGGGTCTCCGCCGCTTCGAGCCCCTCAGCCGCCATGCCCATGGAGACGGACTCCTCGGAAGCGAGTTTGACGAAGCGCTCGGCCAGATTCCGCATCGGGCCGGTGGAGCCTGGCTCATAGGGCAAGTAGAGCGCTGAGGCGAGGTTGTAGTCAGCGGCCAAATGGTCGCTGGCCACATCGACGTAGAAGCCCCGCAGTTCGCCCAGCTTTCCCTCTGGTGCGGTCTGCGTAGCCATGAGATTGCTCACCTTGGTGACCTCGCTGAGGGCAGCGGCAATTTCGGCATTGTCCGAGACTACCCAGGTCGGGTTGGGGCGGCCGGAAAATATATCAGCAGTAATCTTAAGCATGGCAGGATCTCCGTTTCTAGGGGTTGGCATAAATCTCTGGAAGGGAGAGAATTTGTGCCTGCATTGACCTTATCCATTGCTAAATTACCATAAACTTATCGCTTAACTTTCTGACATCATAACAGCTTAAATAGGTTACAATTTCGTGGTTTTTGCAAACATCAGCGCTGCATTAATCCGTGCACGCAATATTAAAAGTTGACCCGCCCGGCTCCTGTTCTGGAGCATGTCATCAATCGGCAGAGCCTTGCTTGCTAGTGCCCCAAACCAACCAATCTGTGCCCAATGCCCCAAGCGAAGCAATGCGTCTAAAAACCGATTGATTTCGACGGCCGCCAAGGCGAATCTGTATTCACAAACCCAGGAGGCGCCCACTTTGGACGACACGCCACCCCGCCAGCAACCCGAAGCAAGCTGACTTCAGGCCCCTGCTCCAAGATTCTTCACCCAACCAGGGGCGAGCCGTTCGCTCCAGCCGACGGCACTCCAACTGCACCGATCAAGGTGCCCTGCGAGTCCATTGCCCCACACCTGGATCCCTAGGCCCCAGGTCCCCTGGTCAGCCGCTTCAAACCGTGGTTCATCCTCGTAACCACCTTGACCCCCGGGCCCGGCTCGGGGGTTTTTGATGGGCTGGGGCTGGTGGCCCAAGCCCCCCTGGCCTTGCCCTGTTGGGGCAATTCCGTCGCCATGACGAAGGGCTAACCGAGGGTGGTGGCCACGCTCCAGGAGCCTGGCCGAATCGAGCTTACGTTGAAGAGATGAGAGAGATCCCTGCCGCCATCAGGGCCCGGGCCCTGGTGCTGTTGGCCCAGCTCAGCGAGGCAGAAAAGCTGGCCCTGCTTGATGGCGACACGCCCTTTTGGTCGGGGATGGCCGACATCGCCCTGGGGGATGCCTCCCACAGCCACCCCTGGCCGGCGGGCCAGCTGCCCCGCTTGGGGTTGGCGGGATTGCAATTTGTCGATGGGCCGCGGGGCGTGGTGCTCAAGGGAGGTGCCACCACCTTTCCGGTGCCGATCGCCCGGGGCGCCAGCTGGAATCCGGAGCTGGAGCAACGCATCGGTGAGGCGATCGCCCTGGAGGCCCGTTCGTTTGGGGCCAACTGGGTGGCGGCGGTCTGCGTCAACCTGCTGCGCCATCCCGGCTGGGGCCGGGCCCAGGAGACCTACGGCGAAGACCCGGTGCACGTTGGTGCCATGGGAGCCGCCTGCACCCGGGGACTGCAGCGCCACGCCATCGCCTGCGTCAAACACTTCGCCCTCAATTCGATCGACAGCTGCCGCTTTCTGGTGGATGTGCAGGTGGATAAGCGGGTGCTGCACGAGCTCTATTTGCCCCACTTTCGTGATTGCGTCGAGGCCGGTGCCGGATCGGTGATGAGCGCCTACAACCGGGTCAATGGCTCCTGGTGCGGTGAACATGCCGAACTGCTGAATTCGATTCTGAAGCGGCGCTGGGGATTCAAGGGTTTTGTGGTCAGCGATTTCATCTTTGGCATTCACGATGGCGTGGCGGCCGTTCTGGCCGGCCAAGACCTGGAAATGCCGTTTCAGATGGTGTTTGCGGGCTGCCTGGCGGAGGCGCTGGCTGCGGGCCGGTTGCCCCACGGGCGGCTCGATGATGCGGTGTTGCGATTGCTGCAGGCCCAGCTGGCGGTCCCCGCTGGCAGCTACCCGGCGACGCTGCGTTCCTGCCCGGCCCACCTTGCCCTGGCCCGGGAGGCGGCGACCCAGTCGATCGTGCTGTTGCGCAATGAGCTGCCGCGCAACGGGCTGCCACCCGACCAGCAGCCCGCTGCTCCGCAGTCCGCTGCTACACAGCCCGTGTTGCCCTTCCGCGGTCTGACGTCCTTGGCGTTGATCGGCCCCCTGGCGGCGGTGCCGAACCTGGGCGATCGCGGCTCCT
>JBILDB010000243.1:0-4150 GCA_044352805.1 Cyanobium sp. | reverse complement strand
CCATAAATGGTATCGGCAAAAGCCCGACCTTCATCTATCGCCACCGGGGTCAGATTAACCCGGTCGGTGACATCGCCAACGGCATAAATGTGGGGGATGGAGGTGGCCTGATCCCCATCAACCACGATATGGTCGTCGGCGACGGCCACTCCGGCAGCCTCCAGGTCCAGTCCTTGCAGGAAAGGCCTGCGACCTGTTGCCAGCAGCACCCCCCCACAGGCCAGGCCTTCACCGCTTCTGGTGCGCACCGTTAGGGCCCCTGGCTCCCCCTCAATGGCGATGGGCTGCTGCTGGAAGTGCAGCTCCAGCCCATTGGCCAGCAGTCCTTCCTGCACAACCTCCACGGCTTCGCGATCGAAACCCTTGAGCAGCTGGTTTCCTCTCACCAGCTGACACACCTGCACCCCCAGCCCCAGCAAAATGCCGGCCAGTTCACAGGCAATGAAGCCTGCCCCTACGATCACCACCCGTTGGGGCAGGGCCTCAAGCAGAAAGAGGTCGTCACTCACCCAGGCCAGCTCAAGCCCTGGAATGGAGGGTCGCTGGGGCCGGCCGCCGACGGCGATCAGCAGCCGATCCGCCTGCAGGGTGCGGGAGGGTTGCCCACTGGCATTGACAACCACACTGTGGGGACCGCTCAGGCGGGCCCAACCTTCCACAAGGCTGACACCGGCCTTGATCAGGCCCTGCCTGTGGATTGCTTCGAGACGGGTGACTTCGTCCCGCACCCGTTGAAGCAGCACCCCGCCCTGGGGAACTGGTGTGGAGAGTTGCCAGCCGTAGGCCCTGGCATCCTCGGCCAGGTGCCCGAAGGCCGAGCCGTAAACCAGCAGCTTTTTGGGAACACACCCCCGGATCACGCAGGTGCCGCCGACCCGATCCCCCTCGACGATGGCCACCCGGGCGCCGTAGCTGGCAGCCCGTTTGGCGGCGGCCAGACCGCCGGAACCAGCACCAATGACGAGTAGATCGAAGCAATCGTCCATGTCTCAGCGGGCAGGTCCTTGGGCAACTTAGGTGGCTTGCTCGAAGCAAGGAACCATCAAAAAACCCTCCGCCGCAGCGAAGGGTTGGGTCACCCCACCAGTTTGGTGCGAGGGATCGTTGGGGCTGGATCGCGCTGGACTGGGGTTGGGGGGTTAGAGGGCGGTGGCGTCCCTGTCACCGGTACGGATCCTGATCGCCGTTTCCACGGGACTGACGAAGATTTTGCCGTCGCCAATCTCACCGGTACGGGCCGCATCACCGATGGCGGTAATGGTCGCCTCCACCTTGTCATCAGGAACAACCACCATCAGTTTTGCCTTGGGCAGAAACTCAACGGTGTACTCGGTGCCGCGATAACGCTCTACCTGTCCTTTCTGTCGACCGAAACCGCGGGCGTCGTTGACGGTCATACCAATCACATCAATGGCCACCAGGGCCCGTTTGATGGCGTCCACCTTCGAGGGGCGCACAAGTGCGGTGATCATTTTCATAATGAGTTTTTGTTCAGTTGGTCATGGGGTCGTAAGCCTCTTCGCCGTGGGCCACGAAGTCGAGACCGCGATCTTCAGATTCAGCAGAAACACGAAGTTTCATAAACAGGCCCAGGAACCAGAGGATCAGTGCGGTGCCCAGGGCAACGAAGCCGTAGGTGAACAGTACGGCCTTCAATTGGGCCACGAACAGGCCAGCATTGCCACCCTCTTCGATAATCTTGGCGGAGAGGGGGAAATAGTCGGCAGGCACCAGAGTTTTCACAGCAAGCAGGCCGGTTAGCAGCGCTCCAACCGTTCCACCGACGCCATGCACCATGAAGGTGTCCAAGGAATCATCAAATTGAACTGCCGCTTTGATGCGTACGGCAATCGTGCAGGCCAAAGCGCTGAGAGCCCCGATTAAAAGAGATGCGCCCACATAGACGAATCCGGCGGCGGGAGTGATGCCTACCAAGCCCGCAACGGCTCCTGTAGCGGCCCCGACCGCAGTGGGTTTGCCGTCTTTAAACCACTCAATCAGGCACCAGGTGAGCATGCCCGCCGATGCGGCCGTGGTGGTGGTCAAGAAGGGATAACCAGCGGTTTTGGAGGCAAACATGCTGGCGCCGTTGAAACCGAACCAGCCAAACCACAGCAGCCCGGCGCCGAGCAGAATGAAAGGAACGTTGTGGGGGGGGCGCTTATTGCTGGGCCAGGTGCTGCGGGGACCAAGGATGGCTGCTGTCACTAGGGCGGCCACCCCGGAAGCGATGTGAACCACGGTACCGCCGGCGAAGTCGATGGCGCCGATCGTGCCTAAGGGACCTAGAAAGCCACCACCCCAGACCATTTTGGTCATGGGTGAATAGATCAAGAGGCTCCATAGCAAACAAAACCAGAACCAAGCTTTGAAGCTGATTCTTTCCACCAGAGCACCGGAGATCAAGGCCGGGGTAATGATGGCAAACATGCCCTGGAAAAGGGCAAAAGAGCTGCTAGAAATAGCAAATCCGTCGGCCAGTGGGGCATCCCCGTAAACGCCACCGACCCCATTGAGCCACATGGCTTCGAGGCCACCAATGAAGGGACTATTGAAACCGGTGCCAAAGGCCAGGCTGTAACCAATCACCACCCAGAGAACGCCGATGAGTCCCATTAGAAAGAAACTCATCATCATGGTGTTGAGCACATTCTTTGAGCGGGTAAAACCGCCGTAGAAGAAAGCGAGACCAGGGGTCATCAGCAATACCAAGGCGGACCCGAACAGCATCAGCAGGGTGTCGGCCCCATCGGTAGGCATCTTGGTGAGAGCGGCATGGGCCGACCCTGCCATCAGGGGCAGGAGTCCGGCTCCAGCCGCCATCAGGCCCATGCTGTATCGACGCAGTTGCTGTTGCTGGACACCAGCAAAAAGATTGATTCTCAAGCGGTTGAAGGTCTCAAGGGTCGACGCTCCATGGTCCGATCGAAAACGCTGTGGCATAAAAGACCAACGTCTGCGAAGTTCCAAGCAACAGTGACCTTCAAGGGGTGGGTTGAGATGTAGCAACCGAAACCAAAGCTTTGCCAAGCTGCAAAAGCACTTGGATTGTCTTCTAGCTCTGCCGGCGACACTCGCAACGCTTGCCAGCTTGCTTGCGCCACCATGAAGGCTCCCCCTAGAGCAGTGGCATGGGATCCCTACGGGCCAACCCCCTCAGTTGGAAGGACCTTGAGCGCCTGGCACCCCGGCGGCCAGACCTTGTGAATGGACCCACCAATCCCCAGGCCCGCTTGCGGCTGTTTGGGCAGGACGAGGCGACGGTGCGGGTGACCTTGTACCGGGACCACCATGCCTGGTGTCCCTACTGCCAAAAGGTGTGGCTTTGGCTGGAGGAGAAGCGGGTTCCTTACCGCATACGCAAGGTGACAATGGTTTGTTACGGCGAAAAAGAGTCCTGGTTCAGGCAGCTGGTGCCTTCTGGATATCTGCCCGCCCTCGAACTCGATGGCCGCCTGATCACGGAGAGCGACCGCATCCTGGAGGCTCTGGAAGGGGCTTTTGGTCCTCTGGGGGCTCCAATGGGCGAGCCCCAGGGGCTAGCCCTGAGGCGGCTGGAGCGGCGTCTTTTTGCCAGCTGGTGCGAATGGCTCTGCCGCCATGGACTCACGAGTGGTCAGGAGGATCGGGCGGCCCAGGCCTTTAAAACTATGGCGGGACGCTTGGAGGAAGCCCTGGGGGACAGCGCCGGTCCCTTCCTGCTGGGGGAGTCCCCAGGCACGGTCGATCTGGTGTTTGTGCCCTATCTCGAACGGATGAATGCCAGCTTGGCTTATTACAAGGGCTACCGACTGCGCCAGGAGCATCCGCTGATCGACCGCTGGTTCAGAGCTTGGGAGCAACGGTCCACCTACCTCGGTACCCAGAGTGACTTCCACACCCACGCCCATGACTTGCCGCCCCAGATGGGGTGCTGCCAGGCCAACGGCAGCCCGGACCAACGGGCCCTGGCCCAGCGCATTGATGCAGGCCCTTGGCCCATCAGCGACGGCGGTGAGCCGGATCCGGAAAGCAGCCGACCCGAATCCCCCGAGGCGCCCCTGAGGGCCCTGGAAAGGGTCTGTCGCCACCATCAAACCCTGCTGCAACGCAATCCCCTGGGGCCGGAAAGTTTCGACCAACCCTTACGTGCCGCCCTGACCCTGCTGGC
>JBILDB010000242.1:0-4151 GCA_044352805.1 Cyanobium sp. | reverse complement strand
TGCAGCGCCAGGCTTTTGCCTGCGCCCTGGGGGCCAACCAGAATGGTGAGATCACCAAAATCAAGATTGACGGACTGGAGGTGGGCGAAGTTCTTGATCGACAGCGAAACCAAGCTGGAGGGCGCATGTTCGTCTGCAGCCTGATCCATCGCCTGAGGATCTCCCTCACCGGCGACGCTGTCTGAGCTTGATGGTGCCGTGGTCTTCATGTCAGCTTCAGTATAGGTGGCCACAGGCTTCTCACCTACCCCCAAACAACCGATCCCACGCCTCCAGCACCAGCCGCTGGGTGCGGTATTCGCCGAACTGGCGGAGTTCGTTGTTTTTGAGCACGCGGAAGGTTTCGCTGGGGTAATCGGGGCCCATCACATCGGCGGGATCGAGGATGTAGCGCAGCTCATCGCGGTTGAGGCCGTAGAGGTGGGCGTAGAAGGCATCGAGCTCAGCCCTTATAATTAGCAAATCCTGAATAGAAAGTGGCAGCACAGATGCCTCAAACTCTTCGACAATGGGCCGCATCTGAACACAGCTAAAGCAAAGCCTTAGAGCCCTCTGAATTATAAATTCTCTGGCGCTTGAGTTGTAGCTATCTGGCCGAAGGAGGGGGAGCTGATTGAGGATGAACACCGTAAGATGAGATCCTCCGACCTTTTGCCTGCAGATATAGTCAAGAACAATAGAATTTAAGTTTGACAATAGTAAAAGCGCCTCTCTAGGTGTTTTAATTCCTGTCGGGAGCAGTACTCCTAAGTTGTGGCCCGCTCCACCCCATGGAATTAGAGCCGATATGGCCGTCCTTTCATTTGTTGCATTAGTGACATCTCTCCATGCGATAAACCAATTGTGATCCCAGCCTTGACTTTGAAGCCTTCTGGCCACCTGAGTCTTCTCGACCCAGTATCTGGGAATGGTGACAAAATCGGGATTTTGTTTCATGGCATTATTCACTTCAGTTACGCCTCTTGTTGCGCAGTCATATGAAGCCCATCTAATATCAAACTGGTGAATGAGCTTTGACTCATAAAGTGGCAAATAGTCTGCTTCTGCGTGCACACCCATTGTGCTTGACGGCAGGTAATTGATATACTGCTTTGCGTCTGATTCTTCGGAAAGCCTAAAGAACTTGCTATCTTTTGACATATGAAAGAACTCGAAGGTCTTGTGAGACCAATGCCTAGGGGGGCTACCTGTATCTGAAATCGAGAGACCTGCTGAATTACTGTAGATAGATAGAGTTAGGCTCTTGTCTCTTGCAGATCTGAAGGTAGGGCAGGATGGCGTCCCGGGATTTATTTCGCGCATTTCATCGGCAGAAATTGTAAATTGCCTCTCCGGCGTACCGAGATCTTTGGGTGTTGACAAAAAGAAAGAAAAAACGGGATCCGAGTAGGTCCGGCCAAGTGTAACAAGAGAAAATCTGTAGCTTCTATGCACAGCCTCGAAGAGGCCGGCTCTATTTTCAAAGTCAAGCAAAGATACTAACTGTCTTGAGCTAATACATTCGAGGAAAAGCCTATTGCTACTCTTGTCGGTGGCAAACCCCGTTGGCACGACAAGTCCAGATCGTCCATCATGCCTGACAACGCTACAAGCATTCTCGAGAAAGACAGCATAGGTGTTTAACTCTCCAGACGAAGAAAGAGGAAATCTTTCCTTGCTTCTTATCCATTCTATGGTCGCATCAATCACCCGTAATTTAACTTGATAATCATTGAAAAGCTCTTTGTCTGTGAGCCGAAGTGCTTCAATTAGATTTTCGCGCACCGCCGTCGTTTCTGCATCTGCGATTGAAGGGGATCGAGCAAAGAAAAATTCTTTTTCGTAAAGTTTTATTCGATCCCAAGGTGGATTTCCCAGCACACAATCAAAGCCCCCTCTCTCCATCACCTCACCAAAGCGCAGGTGCCAATGGAAGAAGCGGAAGTCTCTGGCAGCCTGTTCCACCGCCAGCTCCAGATCGCCCGAGATCTCCTGGCCGCTCTGCAACAGCAGCAAGTGCTCGCTGGTGGGCACCTTGGATCGGCTGGCCTGGGTCTTGGGCAGGAAGAAGGCCGCGGTGTAGAGATCAGCCGCGAGGGTCTGCGGATCGCTGGAGCGCTCCTCTTCCCAGGTCTCAAACGCCGCCTGTTTGGCTGATCCTTCCGCGAGGGTTGTTTCGGGCATCGCCTCGATCTCCTGGAGCCGTTGCTGGCCACGGTTGATCGGTGGGCTGGTCTGGAGATTGAGCGTGCCTTGCAGGGTGCCCTTCTGTCCTGCCTTGCGGAAGCTGGCGTTTTCCTTCTTCAGGCTGGTGCAGGTTGGTTTGTCGTCGCCGTTGAGCGGCTTGTAGGCTTCATCGGGGATGCCCTGCTCCAGTACCTTCGGGTCGAACACACCCACCAGCGAATCGCCGCACTGGATGTGGGCATCGAGGAAGCTGAGTGGCTTGCCGGGATCCACCGCCTCAATCCAGAGCGCCACCTTGCAGAGCTCTACCGCCATCGGGTTCTTGTCGACCCCGTAGATGCAGTGGGCCACCACCTCGCGCAGGCATTCCTGGCGCAACTCCTCGCTGGGTTCCTCATCGCCGGCACGGATGCGGGCCAGCTCCAGGGCCAGGCGCCGTGCTGCCGCCAGCAGGAAGTGGCCGCTGCCGCAGGCAGGATCGAGCACCCGGATCGCGAGCAGTGCCTGCTCCTTCTCCTCTGGCGTGGAAGCCTTGGCGAGCCGATCGGCGATCACCGGCAGCAGGGCCGACACGATCAGCAGCTGCACCAGCTGATCCGGCGTGTAGTAGCTGCCCGTGGTCTTGCGGTCGCTGCCCGCTCCGCCCCCGTAGCTCAGCTGCCAGCTGCCGCCGGCGCGTTCCAGCTGGGGATGGAGCTCCAGCAGGCCCTCGTACACACTTCCCAGCTCCTCGGTGTTGAGGTCGCGGTAGTTGACGCGGGTGAGCGTGTCTCCGGCCTGGAACCAGCCGATCGCCCGGATCGCCCTCAGCAGAAAGCGGTTGGCCAGTTCGCATTGCTCCAGCGCCATGCACTGCGGCTCGGCGAACAGGCCCCCCAGGCCGGGTAGCCCCAGGGGTGAGCTGCTCTGGCGCAGTTGCAGGAACACCAGCTTCTGGGTCTGCCACAGATCGCCGTAGGGCCCCTCTGAGGCGCTGCGGCGGATCGCCAGCTCCCGCAACCGGCCGACGCTGTAGCCCTCCCGGTAGATGCGGCGGCGCGGATCCTCCTGGCCCAGGGTTCGGGGGAACAGCAGGTCGCGGTCTTCCGCGGTGAACAGAAACAGGAAGCGATACACCAGCCGCAGCAGCTGGCGGTGCAGCTCCTGGCCGCTCAGGGTTCCATTCGCCAGCTGATTACGCAGGCCCTCGTTGTCGGGATGCTGCAGCAGGCCATTGCCCAAGGCTTCGAGGGCCTGCTGAACGCCATTGCGCAGTTGCCCCAGCACCCGTTCGCCCGATTCCTGAGCCTGCTCCTTCCAGGCATCGAGCACGCAGCTTCCCGTCTGCGGATGGCGGAAGCGGCTGGCATGCAGCAGCAGCCAGAGCACCGCGAATTCATCAAACAGCTCACCCTCCACCAGCAGCTCCAGATCCACCGCCAGGTAGGCCGGCTTCACCAGCGAAGGGTTGTCGTGCAGCAGCCGCAGCCGATCGCCGCTGAGCAGTAGCCCCCAGTTGGCGTTGTCGTCGGCATTGAGGCATTCCTGCAGGCAGCTGTGGGGCGAGCGGCGGCGACCCTCCTGGCCGAACTGGCTGCTGCCCTTGTCGAGCTGATCAGATGCGATGCCCCGCACGATCAGGGGCACCGCACCCTCAAACGCCCGATGGGTGATCGGGAAGTGGGCGTCGCCGTGTTGCCAGCCGCTGCAGGGCTGCAGCTCCGGCCAGCCCAGCACCTCGCGCAGGATTCGCACGGAGGTATGCAGGCCGCTGATGCCTTGTGCCGCCCGATTCCGCAGATCCTTGTGTTCCTGCCAGATTTCTTTCAGCCGCACCCAGGCCGCGTCGATTCGTTCCCGCAGACGTTCCCCCTTCGCTAGGCCGTAGTCGGCCTCCTTCTGCATCGGGGCCTGCAGGCGGGCCACTTGCTCCAGCAAGGAACCGGGAAGCAGGCTGCCCTTGAGCTCGATCGCCTGGAAGCTGACGGTGGCGGTGGTGCGGGGCA
>JBILDB010000241.1:0-4155 GCA_044352805.1 Cyanobium sp. | reverse complement strand
CACCTGGCCCTGCAGTTCCGGTAGCTGCTCCAGCAGCGCCCGCAAATCACCCTTCAGGCATTCCACCGCCACCACCTCATCCGGCAGCACCCCATCGCCCGCCAGTAAATCCAACAATTCCGTATCCTCCCCATCCCCCACCTTCGTTTCCAGACTCACCGGCTGCCGCGCCCGGCTCAACAGGTCCTTCACCTCCTCCTCCGGTAGTTCCACCGCCACCGCCAGCTCACCCACCGTCGGCGTACGGCCCAGCTCCTGGCTCAGCTCGCGCTGCGCCTTCTTGAGCTTGTTCAGCGTCTCGGTGATGTGGATCGGCAGGCGAATCGAGCGGCTCTTCTCCGCAATCGCCCGGGTGATCCCCTGGCGGATCCACCAATAGGCATAGGTCGAAAACTTGTAGCCCCGGGTCGGATCAAACTTCTCCACCCCCCGTACCAGACCAATCGTTCCCTCCTGGATCAAATCCAGCAGTTCCATGTTCCGCTTGGTGTACTTCTTCGCCACGCTCACCACCAGCCGCAGGTTCGCCGCCACCATCCGCTCCTTGGCCCGACGGCCCGCCTGCAGACGTCGTCGCAGCAGCGCCGGGCTCAGGCCCGCCTCCGCCGCCAGCATCTCCGGGGAGGGGGGCTCACCACCGGCCCTGATGGCCAACTCCTCCCGCAACTCCTCAAGACCCATCAGCTCCTGCACCTGACGGCCCAGCGTGATCTCCTGCTCATGGCTCAGCAAAGGCACACGGCCGATGTCGCGCAGGTAGGAGCGCACAAGGTCCCCGTCAAGGGGGGCCATAAGGCGTTGACGGGCCGGTGCCGCTGGCGGGTCTTTCGACAAGGGGTCGGTCGACAGGGAGTCGGTCGACAGGGAGTCAGTGGTCAGATCGAGCGGAAGCGCAAGGATCACGGGCCTTTGCCCAACGATGTGTGAAGCCTAACCTAAAGAAGTGTGAATTTCTCTCATTGTTGGCGGGATGGCAGCCTGCGCCTCAGCCGCTGCCAAAGCGAGACAAAAGCCAGGAAGCGGTGCGCAAATAGATGAAAACCCCTGCCACGTCAGTGGCCGTGGTGATGAAGGGCGCCGACATCAGGGCCGGATCCAGTCCCAAGCGGGAAAAAAGCAAGGGCAGGGCGGCACCTGCGGTGGCCGCCAGGGTGGTAATTGCCACCAGGCTCAGCCCAGCCGCCGAGGCCACGAGCACGCTGCCGCCCATCTTCCAGGCCCAGGGCACAACTACCAGCGCCATCAATACACCTAGCAAGGCCCCGGCCAGGGTCTCCCGCCCCACGGCACGCCAGGCCCCCAGGCTCTGCAGCCGTTGGGTGCTGAGACCCCTAATCACGACGGTCGAACTCTGGGCTCCCACATTGCCCCCTGTGCCGATCAACAGCGGAATGAAAGCGGCCAGCATCACCACCTGCTTAAGCACCCCCTGCTCGGAGGCGATCACCGCCGAAGTGCCGGTATTGGCAACCAGCAAAACCAACAACCACACCACCCGCCGACGGGCAATGGTGAAGAGGCCGCTGCGGAAGTAGTCATCGTCATCGCCCGCTTGAACCGCGCCAGCGGCATAGAGGTCACGGGTGGCCTCCTGCTGAATGACATCAATGACGTCATCCACGGTGATGATGCCCACCAAACGCTGCTCCCGATCCACCACAGGCACCGCCAGAAAGTCGTAGCGCTGTATCACTCGAGCCACCTCCTCCTGGTCAGCCTCGGTGGCGACGCTGACCACTTCTCTGGTCATCACATCACCGAGGCGATCCTGCGGATCGGCCGTTACGAGATCACGCAGGGACAGGATGCCGGTGAGATGGCGCGACCCATCGGTTATGTAAAGGCTGTAGACCGTTTCCGTATCTTTCGCCCGTCGCCGCACGATGTCGAGGGCCTGGGCGGCACTGTGGAATTCCTTGAGGTCAATGAACTCATTGGTCATCAACCGACCCGCCGTTCCCGATCCATAGCCCATCATTTGGGCGGTGACCCGACGCTCGGCGGGGCTCAGCCGCGTTAGTAGGTCGCGGACCACCTTGGCGGGCAGTTCATCAAAGAGCCGCACCCGATCGTCCGGGGACATCTGCTCCACCAGTTCCAACACCTCGCCAGAGCGCAGGCGCTCGAGCAGGCTTTGCTGCACTTCCGGATCGAGATATTCGTAGACCTCAATGGCCTCATCCTTGGGAAGCAAGCGGAAAGCCAGCGCCTGGCGGGTCTGGGGCAGGAGGCCGATGGCCTCTGCCGCATCCACCGGCTGAACCGGTTGCAGCAATAACTTGGCGCCGTCGTAGTTACCAGCCTGGAGAAGGCTTTCCAGCTGGCGCGCCACCACCTCGGCCACAGCGGAACCTTCTACCATCGCCCCAGGAGCCCGCTGAGGCAGTGTATGGGGCTGGGCAGCCCTTTAGATTCGCCATCTCTACCAAGCAAAGCTGAGATGAGCGTGAACATTGCCGATGTGGTGGTCACCACTGCCAGCGGCGCACCCCAGCGATTGGGCGATCTGGCTGGCCAAGTGCTTCTGGTTGTCAATGTGGCCAGTCGTTGCGGTTTCACCGCCCAATACGAAGGCCTGCAAAAACTGCAGGAGACCTTTGGCGACCGCGGCTTCAGTGTGCTGGCTTTCCCCTGCAACGACTTCGGTGGTCAAGAACCCGGCGAACTGGAGGAGATCAAAACCTTCTGCAGCACCAAGTACGGCGTCACCTTTCCGCTTTACGCCAAGGTCCACGCCAGCGGAGCCACCACGGCCCCTTACGACACCCTGACCAAGGTGGAACCGGCCGGTGATGTGGCCTGGAATTTCGAGAAGTTCCTGGTTGGCCGAGACGGCACGGTGATCAAGCGATTCAAAAGCGCAGTCAAGCCCCAGGACCAGGAGTTGGTGGGCGCCATCGAAGAGGCCCTGGGCGATTAAAGGGCGGGCGGCGTCAACCCTGTAGCCAGCCGCGCATGGCCCGGTCCCCCGGGCCCCGAGCAGACACCCTCAACCAGCGTTGGCCATTGGGGGCCCGCCAGGCACGCAGCAGGGTTAAGGGCAAGCCTGACTCGAGCGCCACAAGCACAGGCGCCTCCGGTTGGGGGGCACATAGCAAGGCCACATCGGTGTAGCTGACCAATGGTTCTTCGGCACCTACTCGGCGACGCAGCTCAAGTCCACGGGCTTGGGCCCCACCGGCGGGGAGTGCGGCGGGTGCCAGCAAGGCAAAACCAAGCAGGGCAGCCCACTGCCAAGCCGATAAAGGTCTCAAAACAGGCTGGGCCGGGGAGGCTAGGGGAACCGCAGCGGACTGCATCAGGGCCGACCTCAGATATCGAGCTGGGCGAAACTAAGGTCGGCGCTGTGGGCTTCGATGAATTCCCGCCGGGGGGCCACCTTGTCACCCATCAAAATAGTGAAGATGCGGTCGGCCTCGGCAGCATCTTCAATCTCAACCCGCTTCATGGTTCGCGTACCAGGATCCATGGTGGTTTCCCAGAGTTGCTTGGGCATCATTTCGCCAAGACCTTTAAAGCGCTGAATAGTGTAGTTAGCCTTTTCGCCGAATCCGTCGAGCGTTTTCTTGAGGTCGGATTCGTTGTAGCAATAGGCATGATTTTTACCCCGCTCCACCTTGTAAAGGGGAGGGCAAGCGATATAAATATAACCTCCTTCCACCAAAGATTTTTGATAGCGATAAAAAAACGTCAGCAATAAAGTACGGATGTGGGCGCCATCCACATCGGCGTCAGTCATGATGACAATTCGATGGTAGCGAAGATTTTTTTCATCAAATTCCTCCCCTTTAATACCTAGGCCCAAGGCGGTGATCAAGGCCTGAATTTCGGTATTTTTGTAGATTTTAGCATCATCAGTCTTCTCAATATTCAAGATTTTGCCTCGCAAAGGCAAAATGGCCTGAAAGCGACGATCCCTGCCCTGCTTAGCCGAACCGCCGGCGGAATCCCCTTCAACGATATAAATCTCTGACTCGCCGGGATCCCTGGAACTGCAATCCGCCAACTTGCCAGGCAGGGTTGAACTTTCCAATACCGACTTGCGTCGCACCAGCTCGCGGGCACGCCGGGCTGCTTCAGCGGCGTTGAAAGCCTGGATGGCCTTCTCAAGAATCAGATCGATGACGGTGGGGTTGAACTCGAGATACTCACCCA
>JBILDB010000239.1:0-4174 GCA_044352805.1 Cyanobium sp. | reverse complement strand
GAGCGGGCACTGCCTAGGATCGCCTGCGTTAACAGCGGCCTCCCTGCCATGACCCCTTCCCTGGGCAATTTCCTCAACAGCCTCGTCTTGGGCGCCATGATCGTGGTCATCCCCATTTCCATCGCCCTCTTCTTCATCAGCCAGAACGACCGCGTGGATCGGCGCCTCTGAGCCCGAAGCAGCGGGAAATTCGTCCTGACGTTGCCTAGAGTGGTGACAACCTGGAGTCTTGTGAGATCCGACCTTGGTCAACGCCAGCCTTAATTGGGCCAGTATCGTCGGCATCGTGCTGGCGGTAGGTGGAGCTTTCCTTTATTTCATGAGGAACTTCAAGCCTGCTCTCGCCAGGGATTACGACGTTTTTTTTGCGGCCATAGGCCTACTCTGTGGCGGAATTTTGTTCTTTCAAGGCTGGCGACTCGACCCGATTCTGCAGTTCGGCCAATTCCTTCTAGCTGGAACAACTGTTTTCTTCGCTTACGAAAGCGTCAGGTTACGGGGTATTACTACTGAGCAGGCACGCCGTTCATCATTTTTTGATGACGAAGAGCCCCAGCCTCTGCGCAGTCGTGGTGGGGGCGAGTTTGGGCGGGACTGGGATCTCGAACGGGACGTCGACCGTTTTGAGGATCAAGACTCCAGCCGACGTCGGATACCCACCCGCCAAGAAGAGGATGATTTTTACAGGCCTCGGCGCTCTAGTCGGGCCGCCATCCCTGAACAGGCCGCCAGCCGCTTGGGTGCACGCTCGGATGACTGGGATCCAGAACCCAGGCGTGGTGCCTTAGCAGATCCCCAGGACGCCAGCCGTTATCGCGCTGCCCCAAGCTCCCGTAGCGGCAGCGGCAGCCAAGAATTCGGTGAGCGCCGCCGAAATCGTGAAGTACTACAGGACAACAGGCGCGGTAGCCGTCCAGCTCCTGGCAATGATCCAGCTTCCCGATCCAGCCGCCGTCCCGATCCAGCCAGTTCACCAACTTCCTCTGGTCTTTCGCCAAATGGAGTTCCTGAGGGGACGCCCCTGCGTGGCAAACCCATGGCGAGCAAAGACGTGAGTGATGCTGATTACTCACCTCTGGCAGGGCCGCCTACCCCCCGCAGCCGTCCTGACAGCCCTACCGCACCTCCTACTACCGCCTCCCGCGATCCCAGACCCTCCCGCGGCCCCAGCAGCAGGGACAACAGCTCCCGCTTTGACGATTGAGAGTCTGGGTCAAGCCCCTGGTTCTCCTGGCGATCAACCTTTTAATTGTGGGCTGCGGCGATCTTGGCTTGTATCGGCGGCGGGCAGGTCCTGCCGCCCTTGTCTTTGGTGGCCAGGATCGAGAACAGCCTGCCCTCAGCGGCCAGGGTGAATGGCTGGTCAGTGTTGTCGAGCGCCAAGGTCGTCAGTCCCTGATGATGCAAGCCCAGCCCTCAGGCCAAGAGGTGCCTCTGCCATCGCTGCGCCGCTTTGAACCCCATGATTCCCCCTCCTTGAGCTGGAACGGCCGCTACCTGGCTCTGGTGGGCAAGCAGGGTGGCAGGAGTCGAGTGCTGATTTTGGATCGGGCCAGCGGCCGGTTGCTGCCGTTACAACTTCCAGGAGATCTCCAACCCGAAAAATTGAGCCTGGCCCCTGATGGACGCCGTTTGGCTCTTGCAGGGATTACCAGGGGCCGCCGTCTGGTCCAGGTGTTTGACTTGGCCAAATTGATTGAACCCGATTTACCTAGGGGGGTGGCCATCGGCACCACGGTCAACCCCAAGGTCCCATGATCAAAGGGGGATGGAGCCGCAAAGGCCTGCGACTAGCTTTGGTCGCTGGGGGGATGGGGGCACTAGTAAACCTGACTGGCTGCATGGGGACCGTACCCCAACCGGTCTTCCCCCTGGATCGGCGCCTGGAGGAGTTGGGTCCCAGCCGAGACCCGAGCCTGGCGGGACCTTGGCTGGCCCTGATCTCCAACCGACGCGGCCGTGACCAAGTGGTGCTGCTGAATGTGGAAGATCAGCGGCCTGTGCCCCTACCCGGTCTCAACCGGCCGGATGCCCAGCCGTTGAGTGTGGGGGTGGAAGCAAAGGGCGAACGGTTGGCCCTTGTAAGGCAGTTGGAGGGAAGAACCGAATTGCTGCTCTACCGGCGTCGCCTGATGAGCAGCCAGTTGATCGCCATGAATCCCCCAGGGGTGCCCAGGCGGGTGATGTTGCGGGCCGATGGCCGGGAATTGGCGGTGGAAGTCAGCCGCGATGGCCAATGGCAGGTCGACCTGATCGAAATTCCCTGACCGGACCTGGATCTACCCAAGCCTCAGGGCACCAGGCCGGCCCAGTGCAGAAAGCTGTCGCGACTGAGTGTTTCGATCAGCACCACTGCTGAAAAACCAAGCATGGCGAAACGGCCATTAACCCTTTCGGCGTAGGCACTCCAGCCAAAATCCGGCACATCACCGGTGGTGGCACTTGTGGCCGGGGGCACCGGCACAGTGAGCGCCTTGGGCTTGGCGTCGTCGACGTTGTCGGCGGTTTCTAAAGGGGTGGAGGGATTCATAGGGGCTTCAGCGACCGAATTGATAGCTGGAGGATGGCATCAGACGCCAGGCGCCGGTGCCATCCAACTCCAGCACGGTGTCGTGATAGTCGCGCAGGGTGGGGCGGTGGCCGACGCTGACAAATCCCATATCCAGAGCGACGAGCATCCCGTAGAGAGCCTGTTCTGTTGTCACATCAAGGGCACTGGTGGCCTCATCCAGCACGACAAAGCGAGGCGAGTTAAGCAGCAACCTGGCAAAACCCAGGCGCTGTTGCTCGCCCAGGGAGAGCAGCCGGGGCCAGTCCTGCTTGATATCGAGATCGGGATAACGGCGCACCAGGTCGGGAAGACGTACCTGTTCGAGAACATGGCGCAACTGGTCATCGCTGAACTTTTCAGGAGACTGGGGGTAGCAGAGCTGCTCCCGCAGGCTGCCGAGCAACATATAAGGCTTCTGCGGAATGAACATCAGTTCACCCACCGGCGGCCGCTCGACCTGGCCCGCTGCCGGAGTCCAGAGTCCGCTTACCAAGCGCAAAAATGAGGTCTTGCCACAGCCCGAAGGCCCTACCACGAGCAGGCGATCGCCGGGTGCAATTGTCAAGCTGAGATCACGGATCAGGTGGCGTCCACTGCGAGGTGGCACCAGATCGGCATGGCGCAGCACAATCGCGTCGCTGAACTGACGGGAATCAACCGCCGAAGCTGGTACGAGCGATGGATCTAGGAGATCGTGACCCCCAGCCAAGGAATCGATCTTGCTTTGGAACCCTTCCAAGCGGCTGATGGAAGCAGAGAATGCCGCCAACCGATCGACATTGTTGACGATGTAGCTGACGGAAAAGAGAACCTGGGAAAAAGCAATGCTGGCCTGACCAAAGACACCAAAATCAACTTGCCTGGCAAAGTAGATTGGAGCAATAACCAACCAGGGCAGAAAACGTGAGAAATAATCGTAGGAACGCTGAATCACACTGATGAGAGCTTCCCAAACAATCAGCCGGTTGTAGTTACTGATCGCTCCGCCAAGGCGCCTCTGGGCTTCCTTGCCTTCCTGGGCTTCACCTCGATAAAAAGCAATCGACTCGGCATTATCTCGGATATGAACAAGCCCGTAACGGAAATCGGCCTCAAGCTTGAGCTGTTGATAATTTAGTACCACCAGACGCCGACTTGCAAAAACAATCAAAGCCGTACCGGAAACCGCATAGACAAGCAGCAACAGAGCCAATCGAGAATTAATACTCCAGAGCACCAGAATGAAACTAACAAATGTAAGCAAGGCGGATAGAATCTCCACCGAAACACTCAGGCTTGTATTTGTGAAACTCGCAGCGTCCTGGGAGATGCGCTGGTCAGGGTTGTCGATCTCCTCGGTACTTTCGTCATTAGGATTTAGCTCGTAATAGGCACGATTACTTAAATAACGTCCCAAGAGACGACCGCTTAACCATTCTCGCCACAACAAACCAAGGCGGGGAATCAGATAGGCCTGCAACGCCCTGATCGGCAGCGCCAGCATCAGACAGAACGCGTAGATGGCGACCGTTTTCCAGAAACCATCCTGGTCGTAAGCCACCAGAGAGTTATCGACATTGCGAGCGACGAAGCTGATGCCGACGTTGATGCCATTGATAACCAGTATCAACAGAGCAATCACCC
>JBILDB010000240.1:0-4174 GCA_044352805.1 Cyanobium sp. | reverse complement strand
CGTCCGATGGTGCCGGGCCTGGTGGAAGCGGCAGCTAGCCAGCGTTGCTGTGACGCCTCCCGCGAAGCGGCGGCTGTGCAGGTGGTGCTTTAGCCGCGAATACCAACAACCAAAATCAATTATTTAACTCCTTCAATTCGATCTTCTATTTCCTGGTAAATTTCCTGGAGCTGAGCTATGTTTTCTTCGCTGGTTTCCCAGTAGCCACGACCATTGACTTCCAGAAGTGTGCTGACAATTCGACGGAAGCTGTGGGGGTTTAGATCCATCAGCCGCTGGCGCATTTCGGGATCATTGATGAAAGTATCATTAGCTTCTTCATAAACAAAGTTGTCCACAGCGCCACTTGTTGCGCTCCAGCCCAAAGTAAAGTTGAGCCTTTTGGCTACTTCCCTAACACCTTCATAGCCAGAATTCAGCATGCCTTCGTACCACTTGGGGTTGAGAAGCTTTGTGCGTGAATCAAGCCGGATGGTCTCGCTCAAAGAGCGCACCTGGGCGTTGGCAGTGGTGGTGTCAGCGATATAGCTGGTCGGCGCTTTGCCATCATCCCGTAATCCAGCAATCAATTTTGTGGGATCGGAATCAAAGTAGTGGCTGACATCTGTGAGCGAGATTTCGGCTGAATCGAGGTTCTGAAAGGTGACATCGGCGGTTTTCATGGCCGATTCGAATACGTCTCGTTTTTGATTCATCTCACCAGGGTTGTCGGCATTAAAGGCGAATGTTTTGCGGGAGAGATACATCTCTTGTAATTCACCTTCCTCTTCCCAAGTGCTGTTTTCTACCGCCAGATTTACATTGGAGCTGTAGCTGCCGCTCGCATTGGAAAACACCCGTGTGGCAGCTTCGCGCAAAGAAATACCCTGTTCGGCAGCTTGGTCCTGACTGTGTTTGCGCACAAAGTTCATTGCCGGGGGCTCATCGGCCTCGGCCGCCATCTTGACGCCTTGGTCGATCAGGGCCATCTGATTAATAAATAGATCTCGGAAGACACCGCTGCAATTCACCACCACATCGATACGGGGGCGCCCCAGTTCTTCCAAGGGAATCAGCTCAAGTTTGTTGACCCTACCCAGGGAATCGCTCATGGGCCGCACACCGATGAACCAGAGGATCTGGGCCAGGGATTCTCCATAGGTCTTGATATTGTCCGTACCCCATAGCACACAGGCAATGGTTTCAGGCCAGGTGCCCTGTTCTGCCTTTTGCCGCTCGATCAACCGATCAACAACCACCTTGGCCGAAGCAATTGCGGCCCTGGTGGGAATTGATTGGGGGTCTAGGGCGTGAATGTTTTTGCCACTGGGCAGTACCCCTGGGTTGCGGATCGGATCGCCTCCAGGTCCGGGCAAAACGTATTCGCCATCGAGGGCCTTCAGCAGACTCTCCATTTCCATGTCCGCGCAAATCTGCTCAAGACAAAAACGCAGATAGGCGAATTGTTTGTCCAATTCAATTGGGTTGACATCGCCGAAGCCGGCGCTTCGGCAGGCCGCCAGCCAGGGACTGGGCAGCTTGAAACCAAAGCGCTCGAACAGATCGAAGAACCAGCCGAAGTTACGCCGCAAGTTGACACGCCCATCTTGGCCGGTAATTTGACGCACCATGGCCCCAACCGCTGCGCGGCAGGTTTCAGTGATAGTGCGGTTGAGTTCGACGTCGGCCAAGATGCCGTTGTCGTTGCCTTTATAGATCTCCGCAATCGTGCGACCTTGAGCTTCCGCTAATAGGCCCGGCAGCGAACGCAACTCTTCCTCCTCGCGTTCTAGGGCAGCGATGCTTACTAAAGTGGCGATCGCTTCTTCGGCGGTGGGTGGTTTGCCGATCGTGTGCAACCCGCAGGGCAACAGCCTGCTCTCGATTTCCATCAATTGGCGGTAGACGGAGCCGACCACTCCATCCCGTTCGTCCTGGTTCAGTTCGGAGCCGTCGACTTCGGGCAGGTTGACATCCTTATCGAGGTTGCATTGGCGGGCCGTTTCAATTATCGCGTTGACGATCTGGACGCCACGGGAACTCTCCCGTAGCTGTTGGTAGGAACCGACTAGTTCACCCAGTTCTTTGAGACCTTTATAGAGACCAGCATTTTCGGCGGGCGGAGTGAGATAACTGATAGTCGCGGCGTAGCCCCGTCGTTTGGCGATGGTGGCTTCGGAAGGATTGTTGGCGGCGTAATAATAAAGGTTGGGCAGGGAGCCGATCAGGGAGTCGGGATAGCAGGTTTCACTCATGCCCATTTGCTTACCAGGCATGAATTCAAGGGAGCCGTGGGTGCCGAAATGGAGCACGGCGTCGGCTTGCCAAATTTTCTCCAGATAGGTGTAATAAGCAGCAAAACCATGGTGTGGACTAGCGCTGCGGGAATAAAGCAGACGCATAGGATCTCCTTCGTAACCGAAGGTGGGTTGAACGCCGACAAAAACGTTGCCGAAGTGGCGTCCGTAGATCAAAAGGTTGGTACCGTCGGAGTTGAGGTTGCCTGGGGGCTTGCCCCAGTTCTCTTCAAGACGGCTTGAATAGGGAGTGAGTCGCTCGTACTCGGCCACACTCATGCGATGGGCGATCGCTAGTTCCGGCGCCCCTGCTAGGGCTTCTGGATCCTGGAGCACCGTATCCATCAGAGCCTTGGGGCTGCGGGGCATGTCCTGGACGTCGTAGCCCTTGGCCTTCATTTCTTCAAGAACCCGGTAGATCGAACCAAAGACGTCCAGGTAAGCGGCGGTTCCAACGTTCCCCTTATCTGGAGGGAAGCTAAACACTGTGATCGCCAACTTTTTGGTAGCGCGGGGTTTGATGCGCAGCGAAGCCCAGCGAATTGAGCGCTCGGCAATCGCTTCGACCCGATCTTGGAGGGTGTGGGCCTTGCCGGTGGCGTCATCGCGGCCCGAAAGCACGATTGGTTCGATGGCACCATCCAGCTCGGGAATGGCGATTTGCAGGGCGACTTGCACCGGATGTAATCCCAGGTCGCTCTCTTCCCACTCCTGAGTGGTCTGAAAGACAAGGGGCAGGGCGACCATGTAAGGCCTGTTGAGCCGGCTGAGCGCCTCGATCGCCTTGGGGTGGTCCTGACGGGCCGGACCCCCCACCAAGGCAAAGCCAGTGAGGCTGACAACCCCATCCACCAAAGGGGTTTCGGGATTGAGAGGGTCGTAAAAGAAGGCGTTGACCGGCTTGCTGAAATCCAGGCCACCGCAAAACACCGGGATTACCGTGGCGCCGCGATATTCCAATTCTTGAATCACGGCCACGTAGTGGGCTTCATCACCGGTGACGATGTGGCTGCGTTGCAGCACCAGCCCAATGACAGGCCCACGCTTGGCTTTTTCACTGAGATCGCTGCGGCTGCTGTTCCAGTTGAGGTATTCCTTGAGGTCTTCAAACATGCCTGGGGCAAGGGGATGCCAAAGACCCAGATCGGGAAACACAATCGGTTCGGCCACTTCTAATTGAGGACGGCCATCATCCCCGCGGGGGAAGACATATTTATCGGCCAGCATCAACAGAAAGTTGCGCAGATTGTCTGGTGTTCCCCCAAGCCAGTACTGGAAGCTGAGCATGAAGGAGCGGGCATCCTGGGCCTTTTCCACCGGCAAATATTTTAAGACTGTAGGCAGGGTGTTCAACAGCTTGAGCATCGCGTCCTGAAACCCGGCACTACCGCCCTTCTCCTTGCGTTTCTTCATGAACTGGGCAATGGCACTCTTGCTTTGGCCCAGCTGGGCCATTGAGAAAGTGCCCAGCTTGTTGAGGCGCATCACCTCTGGCATCGAGGGAAACACCACTGCAGCCTTGAGGTGATCGCGGTGGGGGGCCACGGCTTCAACCACCTTTTGGGCCAGATCTTCAATAAAAATCAAGGAGGCGATGAAGACATCGGCTTCGGCGACATCTTTGCAAAATTGCTTATAATTCTCTGGATCCCGCAGCTCTTCAATCAGGTAGCCATTCAGTTCGACCGCCAGGTCGCTGTTCTGTTCGTTGATGCTGGTGGCGGCAGTGGTGAGGGCGTTTTGATACTGGGGCTCCAGTACCACATAAACAGCCCTCATCAGGGCCCGACCATCGCCATGTTCAGGGCTGACTCGGCGGTTGGCGGAGCGGACCTGGGTAAACATGCAGCCTTCGGTTGAGCAATGTTAAGCAGCCTACGGAGCCCATGGCTGCATTG
>JBILDB010000238.1:0-4189 GCA_044352805.1 Cyanobium sp. | reverse complement strand
GTGGAGGGTGAGGCCTTCGCTTGCTGGAACCACCACGGCGCCCCCCTGGGGAAGCAGTCGCATCGGACCGCTGGCCTCGATCGCCAGCGAACGGGGCCTTTGCCCCTTGGGCCAGAGCAGCGTCTGCTCGCTCATGGGCTCAGGGCCGCCGCTCTGGATCAGCAGATCGCCGCGTCGGTTGCTGCTCAGATGGGCAAACAGGGCGCGCCCATCCCCCAGCGGGATGGGAGCCTGGGCCTGCACGGGCGCCAACCCCTGGCTGGCCGGCGCCAGGTTGCGTTGGCGCAAAGGAATACGCCAGATCTGCTGCCCTGCGGGAGTGGGGCTTGCCAGGGCCACTCCCGAGCCATCGCCGAGGGGCTCGACGGCCAGGATCTGCGACCACACCGGTGAGATGGCTTGCCAGCGCCCATCGGCCTGCCGCAGCTGCAGCTGCTCGCCACCGCGCACCGGTACCACCGCGATGATGCGGGGCCTGGGATCCCACAGCCAGCGGCTGGGCGGCAGGGCCGTTTGGCGGCGGTCATTTCCTGCCAGGGTGAGGCTGATCGGGCCGTTGATGCGGCTACCCGGCGCCAGGCTCAACTTGAGTCGGTTGCCGTTACCCAGCCAGCGCACGTTGAAGGGCGGTTCAATCCGGCTGCTGGCGGCCACGCTGGCGCGATCCATCGGCCGGCTGAACTGGAGCTCCAGGGAGGCGGGGCCGCTGCTGGCCTCGCTCTGCTGCAGCTCCACGAGTCGAGGTGGCAGGCGCAGCAGCAGTTGTTGCTGGCCCACTGCTAACACCAGCGGCACCATCAGGGCCAGCGCCAGCCGATTCATGGCTCCAGAGGCCGTCGTGGGCGCGGGATCACTGAGATCCGTTGCGGAATCACCACCAGTTCTTCCCCGTCAAGACCCTGTTGCACGGCCATCGATCCCGTGATCTGCAGCCATTGATCCGCTTTTGGCAAAGGGTTGCCCGCGGGCCAGCGCACCGGCAGGCCAATCGGCGTCCCATCGGCCAGGCAGCAGCGCACCAGTAGCCGTGCCAGCAGGGGCGGGCCATCGTTGCGGGGGAGCACGAATCCACTGATGCGCACAGGATCACCCACATAGAGCCGCGGGTCGCTCTGAGTGCGCAGCAGCCGTACCCAGTCAGTGAGGCTGCGCTGGGCCGGTGGCAGTACAAAAGCCAGTTCGGCTTCGCTGCTGTCGTCGCCGGGGCGGCGCTGAGCCAGATCGGCAAAAGAAGGGTTCGGAGGCAGACCGATCAGCAGCACGGCGATCAGGGCTGTGGCAACCAGCGACTGCCAGTGGCGGGTGGTCACGGCTTCAGCGACTACTGGGGCAGCGGTTTTGCTCCTTCGTCCCTGCAGTGGCAGCACCAGCAGCATCGCCCACACGAGAAGCAGCAACCCGGCAATGCTCACCAGTGGGTGAAATACACCGCGCAGCAGCAAATCCAGCCGTCCATCGATGCTTGAGCGCAGCAGCACCAGGCCCCACAGGGCCAGTGCGACGGCCTGCGGGACGTGCGACTTCACAGCAGCCACAGGTTGATCCACTGACTGATGAGCAGCACACTCAAGCCGGCCCCAACCGAGGCCAGCACCAGACCCCGTGGCCGCAGCAGCAGACCCAGCAATCCCGCCAGTTTCAGGTCGATCACGGGGCCCAGCAACAGAAAGGCCAGCAGGGCCCCCGGGGTCACCTGGGCCGCGAAGCTCAGGGCCAGAAAAGCATCCACGCTCGAGCACACCGAGATCACCACGCTCAGAGCCATCAGCGCCAAAATGGAGCCAGTGGGGCTGCTTCCCAGGTTGAGTAGCCACTGGCGCGGCAGTAGGGTCTGAACCAGCGCAGCTAGGACACAGCCGGCGACAAGCAAAAGAGCTAGCTGCATAAACTCCCGCCCGCCATGATTGAGTACCTCTTGCAAGGGAGGACGAGTCATGGTTTTTCGTGATTCCTGCTGATTGGTCGCTGTTGTAGCGGCAATACCAACCAGTCCCGAACGCCGTTGCAGCAGGTTCACTGCGGACAGTGGTTGGTTGAGCTGCCGTTCAGCCAGCACGTCAGCCTGCAGCAGCCGCTCCTCCGGAATCAGGCGGAGGAGCAGGCTCAGGGCCAGCGCTACCAGCACCGCCCCGATGGGGCGGGCCAACAACAGCCAGGGCTGGGCAGGAAAGGCGGCCCAGGTGCTGGCGATCACGATCGGGTTGAGTACGGGTGCTGCAAACAGAAATCCCAATGCCGTTCCCAGGGGTGCGCCGCCCACCAGCATCCTGCGTGCCACCGGCACGTTGCCGCATTCACAGGCCGGCAGCGCAAAGCCCAGGGCGGCACCGCTGAGCGGGCCCAGCAGCGGATGGGCCGGCAGCCGCCTGAGCCATCGGCCCCCCGGGGCCAGCCAGCGCGCTAGGGCCGAGATCAACACACCGATCAGCAGAAAGGGCAGAGCCTCGATCAACAGCCCCTGAAAAAGGGCCCATGCGGTGTTGATCCTGGGCAGCCCCTGCTTGTCCATGGCCCACCACCGGCGAGAGCGGTTCTCATTCTGCCCGATTGGCGCTAGCCATGTTGCCGGCGCGGTCCCCTTCTGAGGCAAGCACTGCACCTCCAGCCGGGAAGGCAAGGTGATGCTGTCCCCTTCCCGATCGCACCAGCACCGGCACCCGTTTGAAGGCGGGGGTGCCGCTGCGGGAATCGATCACCGCCTTGAAGATGGCGTTCACCTCCGGGTAGAACATCAGCGCCGCCCCGCTGCGGATCTCGCCGGGGATGATCTCCACGTTCTGCAGCGCGCCGGCTTCCCCCTGCACCGTCACCCGCTGGTGGGCCGTGAAGCCAGCGCGGGTGATATCGGCCCGGTTCATCAGAATCGTGTTGCGATGGGGCATGCCGCGATACATGTCTCCCTCCTTATAGACAACGGTGTTGTGCTGGCTGTAGCTGCGGGCTGTGATCAGGGCCAGTACCAGGCCGGCTTCATCTGGCGCCAGGCTGGTGAAATGCTCGGGATGCGGCAGCTCCAGCAGCGGCAGGGGGGTGATTTCCATCCGGGCCCGGCCGCTGGGGGTGGCAAACGTGGGTTCGTTGAACAGCCTGCCTTCAACGCTGAACTCCTTGCGGCTGGCATCGATTTGGGCGATCGGGCCGTAGCCCGGCACGGTGCGGCCGATCAGCTGGCGCACGTAGCTGGCGTCCTGCAGGCGGCCCCAGTCGATCGGGTCTGTGCCCAGCAATCGCATCGCCAGCTCGGCCAGGAAGCTCACCTCGCTGATCAGATCGGCGCCTTTGAGATGGGTGCTGCCGGGTTCGTTGAGCCGCACATAGTTGTTGCCCGATTCGGTGGTGCTGCGGTGGGGCGTCTCGAAGCGATTGAATACCGGCAGCACCAAAGTGTTGCTTGCCGCCAGCCCGTGGAAGTGGCCCTGGTTGGGCTTGGTGGCCAGATAGACGATCGTGTCGATGCACGACAGGGCCCTTTTCGCCTCGGTTGAATCCGGGTTGGCGCCCCAGAGGTTGCCGCCCAGGCATAACAAGGTGTCCACCGCCCCGGCGTCTGCGGCCGCAATCAAGGCGCGGGTGTCGTAGCCGGGCACGGGGCTGAGGGGCCGGCCCAGCAATTCCTCCAATGCCTTTTGCAGCTCGGCGCGCAGCTTCACAGTGACCCCCATCGAGCCAAAGCCCTGCACGTTGGAGTGGCCGCGGATCGGCATCGTGCCCGCCCCGGGCTTGCCCACGTTGCCGCTCAGTAGGGCGGTGTTGGCGATTGCATGCACATTGCTGGTGCCGTTGGCCTGGTGGGTGATGCCCATCGCCCAGGCGAACACCACGCCCCGGGCCCTGGCAATGGCGGCGGCGGCGTGGCCTAGCTCTTCCCGGCTGAGGCCGCAGCAGGCTGTGATCGCCTCCCAAGGGGTGGCCCGGGCCTGCTGCAGCACCGCCTCCCAGCCTTCAGCGTGGGCCGCCAGAAACTCGCGGCGGATCTGGTCGGTTTCCAGCAGCGCCTTCTGGATCCCCACGAACACGGCGACATCGCTGCCGGGGATCGGCTGCAAAAAGATCGAGGCGATCGCTGAACCCTTCAGCATTGAGCGGATCGGGAAGGCGGGGGAGCCGAACTTGAGCAGGCCCACCTCCAGCACCGGGTTGATCACAATCACCGTGCCGCCCCGCTGGCGCAGCTTGATCAGCTCGTTCA
>JBILDB010000237.1:0-4190 GCA_044352805.1 Cyanobium sp. | reverse complement strand
CAAGTCATGGAGGGGTCGGCGCTCAGCGGAAGTATGCAGCCGTAGATGACCTTTAACGCCTCCCCCCGCCATTCCGTCAACCTCCTTGACCCGGTTTGTGGCTTGATCCATCAGACTCAGCATCGCCCGTTGGCCCCTTTTCCGTGTCCCCATCCCCCTCTCCCGCAGCCGCTGGAGAGCTCAATGTCCTCGGTGAGGCCTTGCAAATCTGCGGTTGTGAACCCATGACCGGCTGGTTCCGGGACGGCAGTTGTCGCACCAATCCAGCCGATGTGGGTCTGCACACGGTTTGCTGCGTCGTCAATGAAGCCTTTCTGGCCTACACCAAAGCCCAGGGCAACGACCTCAGTGCACCGGCCCCGGCCCATGGCTTCCCAGGTCTGAAGCCCGGTGATCACTGGTGTGTCTGCGCCAGTCGCTGGCTAGAGGCCTACGAAGACGGCATGGCGCCACCGGTACTCCTGGAAGCCTGCGAGCAATCCACCTTGTTGCTGATTCCCCTGGACTTGCTGCAGGCCCACTCCGCCTGAGGGGCACCTGTGGGGGATCTTCAGGCGCAGACAGCAAGGTCGCCAGGGGGGGAGTGAATGGCCCATGATGCTGTTTCCTGATCCAACAGATGCGGCGTTCGCATGGGTCTGCGCATCACCCTGTTGGGCAAAGGGGCTTGGGGTAGCACGCTCGGCCGGCTCTGGAGCCTCCAGGGCCATGACGTGACGGCCTGGTCCCGCCGGGATGGGCCTCTGAAGCCCACGCTTCTGGTGGACAGCTCCCTAGTGGTTTCAGCGGTCTCGATGGCGGGGGTGGAATCGCTGGCCCAGGCCCTGGCAGGCCATTGGCCTCCAGGGGTGCCGCTGTTGAGTTGCAGCAAGGGCATAGACCTGGAGCGTCTCTGTAGCGCCAGCCAAATCTGGCAACACCACCATCCCAAAACCAGCGTGGCTGTGCTCAGCGGCCCCAACCTGGCCGACGAACTGGATCGGGGTCTGCCTGCGGCCAGCGTGGTCGCCAGTGACGATGTCGCCCTGGCCGAGCATCTGCAGACGGCACTCTTGACCCCAAATTTGCGGCTGTACACCAATTCGGATCCCATCGGCACGGAGGTGGCGGGCGCCATGAAAAACGTCATGGCTGTGGCTGCCGGCATCAGCGATGGGCTCGGCCTGGGCGCCAATGCGAAAGCCTCCCTGCTCTGCAGGGGGCTAGCCGAGATGGGGGTGGTTCTCAAGGCCCTGGGGGGCCAGGGGGCCACCCTCTACGGGCTGGCGGGGCTGGGGGACCTGCTGGCTACCGCCAATAGCCCCCTGAGCCGCAATTACCGCTTTGGCAACCAGCTGGCTGCTGGCGCAACTGAAGCGGTTGCCCTGGCCGCCATCGGTGCCACCGTTGAAGCCCCCCCCACGGCCCGGGCCGTGGTGTCCCTGGCGGACCACCGGGGTTGGCCGGTGCCCATCTGCCGCCAGGTGGTTGACCTGCTGGAGGCTCGGGTCGATCCCCGTGAGGCCGTTCGGGCCCTGATGGAGCGAGACCTGCGCCCCGAAGCCGACGAACGCCGACCATGACTCAACCCAACTTCGCCCAAATCCAGCCCAGTCCTGGTCCGGGGCTGCGGGCGGTGCTAATCGAGGCCTTCGGCGCGGGACCCTGCTGCGGCAATGGGGCCACCGTGGTGCGACTGGAATCCCCGGCCCCAGCCCCCTGGATGGGCGCGATCGCCGCCAGTCTGCGCCAGTCGGAGACTGCCTTTGTGCTGCCGATTCCCGCTACCCGAACCTGGCTGCTGCGATGGTTCACCCCCAGCACGGAAGTGCGCCTCTGTGGTCACGCCACCCTTGGGGCCCTATTGGCCCTTTGCCACTGGGGGGATCTCCAGCCGGAGGAATCCCTGCGCTTCCAGACGCGCAGCGGCGTCTTGCCGGTGCGTCTGCTGCAACCTGGACTAGGTCAACTAGATCTGCCCACCGGAGCCCTGGAGCCCAGCACCGTGCCGGAGGAGCTTTGCCGGTTACTGCTGCAGCGACTGGGCCATCCCCCAGAGGCTTACTGGACCTCGCCCCTGGGCTACAGGGTCGCCTTGGTGGCTGCCGCAGCGCCCCTGGCCTCCCTGGCCTCCCTGGCCCAAGAGCTCCAGGGAGACGACCGTGGCGGGCTGGTGCTGATGCAGCCCGTCGGCGGCCCTGGGGCTCCCCAGGTGGCTGGAGAAACGGCTGATTATCAGCTGCGCTTCTTTGCACCGGGCCTGGGCATCAATGAAGATCCGGTGACCGGTTCGGCCCACGCCCTGGTGGCCCCCTACTGGCAAAAGCGGCTGCAACGATCCCGGGTGATCGGCTGGCAATGCTCTGACCGTCCTGGGGGCATGGTGTGTGAGAGCGCTTCATCAGGCATGATCCGCCTGACCGGTACGGGACATCTGCTGTGGGATGGCACCTTGAACGTCTCAGTGCCGCCCTGGCCCGAAGGCTCGGGCACCATGGGCGACGATGGCGAAGCCGCCTGGCAGCACTGGCTAGCTATCGCTTGAGGCCCCATCCCCTGTTGTTCACCGCCCCCATCGCCACCGTGGCAGTGGGCACTGGCTTTTGGGCCCAAACCCTGCTCAAACCAGGACCCACCCCAGCCGATCGGGACGTTCTCGAGGCCCTGATCGCCCAACCAAGCCGGGCTACCGCCACCAGCCAGGCCAGGGGTTTAAACAGTGCCAATTCAGCGGCCAGCGCCACAGGGCCAAGTTTGCCCCCTTCCCTACCGGCACCTGCGCCGGTAGCCGGCGGAGATGGCGGCATTACCGCTGCCGGCACCACGGCGTCCGGGACCCAGGTGGGGGGCAGCGAAGCCACAGCGGCCCAGATGGTGGGCCGGCTGCGATCAGCCCGCATTGCCAAGGGGTCCAGGTCCCTCCAGGTACCCCAGGGAGGCCCTGAGGTGGCCCTGGAGATCAGGGTGGCGCTGCTCAAGCTCCCAGCCCGTCCCAGGCTCTCGGCAGAGGGTGCCTGGCAGATCAGCGACCGAGCCGGCCAACGGCTAGCCCAGGGGGGTGCCGGGGACGCCCCAGACCTGGAGGGCCTGATGGCTACCAACGCCGAGGTTTGGATGCGCAGTTCCACTGGCGACGCTTTAGAGGCCGACGGGCGGGCCTACGGCGGCCTATTCCGGATCCTGAGGGCAGCTGATGGGTTCCAGGTCGTCAACCACCTCTCACTTGAGTCCTACATCAGTTCGGTGGTCGGCGGCGAAATGCCCAGCAGTTGGAACATGGAGGCCCTCAAGGCCCAGGCCGTGGCCGCCCGCTCCTATGCCATGGCCCACATGGCTCGTCCGGCAGATCAGCACTGGCACTTGGGTGACACAACGCGCTGGCAGAACTACGAAGGCCTCAGCAGTGTGAGTGGCCGCACCCGGCAAGCCACCTCCAGTACCGCCGGAGTCATCTTGAGCTACCAGGGCGGCATTGTCGAAAGTCTGTACGCCGCCACCCAGCAGATCGTCGACGAGGCCCATGGCCACCTGGGGGCCAGCATGAGCCAGACCGGGGCCCAGGAGCTGGCCCAACAGGGCCTCCGCTTCAATGAGATCTTGGGGCGCTACTACCAAGGGGCTTCCCTGGCCCGGTTGCAGGCGGGTGCGGGCTGAACGGTACTGGCGCCAAGCCTCCCAGGTCTCCCTGGAGGCCCTGCGTTGTGGTGCCCTCGTGCCCCTGGCCACCGAGGAAATCCTCGATCCCCGCTTGGCTCCCTTTCGCCTGCGCACCCTGCATGGATTGCCGCCCCGCCATCTGAGGGAGTGCGGACCCCGCCCCAACCCCTTTCTGCCTTGGGAACCGCTGCTGCAGGTCGACCAACTTGAAAGTGGCCATGTCGTGCTGCTCAACAAGTATCCGGTCCAGTCCTGTCACCTGCTGCTGATCAGTGGCGAATGGCAACCACAGCAAGGCTGGCTGGAGCAGCAGGACTGGCAGGCGGTGGCGAGGGTCGCTGCTGACACCGGCGGACTCTGGTTCTTCAACAGTTCGGCGCTGGCCGGCGCCAGCCAGCCCCACCGGCACCTGCAACTGCTGCCCCGCCAAGGGGACGAACCCAGCTGTCCCTTAGCCGAATTGATCGCCCAACAGCTTCGCCAGGAACAAGCACCCTGGCCTTGGGCCTATCGCATCAGCCCCCGCCAGGACCCCTTGGGCGGTACGGATCTGG
>JBILDB010000236.1:0-4202 GCA_044352805.1 Cyanobium sp. | reverse complement strand
TTCACCGGATGCTGCTCGGAAAAGGGCATCTGGCGGTTGCCGCCATAGACCGAACTGCTGGAGGCATAGACCAAATGGGCCACCCCCTGGTGGCGGCAGGCCTCCAGCACCGAGCCGAAGCCCACCAGGTTGCTCTGGATATAAACAGCAGGATTTTCAATCGAATAACGCACGCCCGCCTGGGCCGCCAAATGGATCACCCGATCGGGCGCCTCGGCGGCCACCAGGCTGGTCAGGGCCGCCCCGTCGGCCAGCTCCAGCGTTTCAAAGCGAAACTGCCCCGGCGCGGCGGCGGCTTGCAGGCGATCCAATCGCGCCTGCTTCAGGCTCGGGTCGTAATAGGGGTTGAGGTTGTCGAGACCCAACACCCTTTCGCCCCGGGCCAGCAAACGCTCGGCCACGGCGGCGCCAATGAAGCCCGCGGCGCCGGTGACGAGAACCGTGCCCGCCATCAACCCTGGGCCAGGCGCTCGCGGAAATAGGCGATCGTGGGCTCCAGGCCCTCCTCCAAACTGACCTTGGGCTCCCAGCCCAGCTCGCGGCGGGCCAGGTCGATCACCGGCTGGCGTTGCAGCGGGTCGTCCTGGGGCAGGGGCTGGGTGGTGAGGGGCAGGGAGGGATCGATGCGATCACGCACCAGCTCGGCCAGTTGGCGGATCGTGAATTCACCGGGGTTGCCGATGTTGATCGGGCCGGGATGGTTACCATTCATCAGCGCCATCATGCCGGCAATCAAATCGTCGACATAACAAAACGAGCGAGTCTGGCTGCCTTCGCCATAGAGCGTCAGCGGTTTACCCTGCAGCGCCTGAACAATAAAATTGCTGACCACCCGGCCGTCATCGGGCAGCATGCGCGGCCCATAGGTGTTGAAAATCCGCATCACCCGGATTTCGGTGCCGTGGCGGCGCTGGTAGTCGAAACACAGGGTTTCGGCGATGCGCTTGCCTTCGTCGTAGCAAGAGCGAATGCCGATGGTGTTGACGCAGCCCCGGTAGCTCTCCGGTTGGGGATGGACCTCGGGATCGCCGTAGACCTCACTGGTGCTGGCCAGCAGCAGCCGGGCCCCCACCCGCCGGGCCAGGCCCAGCATGTTGTAGGTGCCCAGAAAACTGGTCTTGGCCGTTTTGATCGGATTGAACTGATAGTGCACCGGTGAAGCCGGACAGGCGAGGTGCCAGATGCGGTCCACCTCCAGGCGCAGCGGATCGGTGACGTCGTGGCGGATCAGTTCAAAGCGGGGATGGCCGATCCAGTGGCGCACATTGTCCTTGCGGCCGGTGAAATAGTTGTCGACGCAAATCACCTCTTCGCCGGCCTCCATCAGCCGGTCGATCAGATGGGAGCCGAGGAAGCCGGCGCCGCCGGTGACGAGATTACGGATGGTCATGGCTCAGCCCTCCCCGACGCGCCAGACGCTGAGGCCAGCAGCCCGGGCCGCCGCCGCATCGGCCACCGCCCTGGCATCAAACAGCCAGGCGGGCTGACGCATCACCGCCGCAATCGCCCCCCAATCGAGATGGCGATATTCCTGCCATTCGGTGAGGATCAGCACCGCATCGGCCCCCCGCGCCGCCTCCAGAACGCTTGCGGCTGGAATCCAGGTGCCGTCGCCCCCTAGGGGCACCCCCCGGGCGGCGGTGGCCGGATCGACGGGCGGTCGGCCCAGGTCCTGGCTGATCTGTTGATCCCCCACCTTGGGATCAACGATCGCCAACTGGGCACCCTCTTCGATCAGATCACGGCAGATGGAGATGGCCGGCGCCTCCCGGGTGTCATTGGTGTCGGCCTTGAAGGCAAATCCCAAGATGGCGATGCGTTTGCCGCTGACGGTGCCGAACAGGCTGTTGACCACCAAGCGGGCGATGCGCTGCTGCTGCCAGCTGTTGAGCCCCACCACGCTCTCCCAGTAGGAGGCCACTTGCTCCAGGCCGTAATGGCGGCAGAGATACACCAGGTTGAGGATGTCTTTCTGGAAGCAGCTGCCGCCGAACCCCGGGCCGGCCTGCAGGAATTTGGCGCCGATGCGGGAATCGGTGCCGATGGCGCGGCCCACTTCGCGCACATCGGCTCCGGTGGCCTCACAGAGGGCCGCAATGCCGTTGATCGAAGAAATCCGCTGGGCCAGAAAGGCGTTGGCGGTGAGCTTGGAGAGCTCACTGCTCCAGAGATTGGTGCGCAGGATGCGCTCTTGGGAGACCCATTGGCCGTAGACACTGGCCAGGGATTCAATCGCCGCTTCGTCCTCGCCACCAATCAGCACCCGGTCCGGATTCTCCAGATCGCCGATGGCGCTGCCTTCGGCCAGAAATTCGGGGTTGGAAAGCACCGAAAAGGTCTTGGTGCCGCCGGCAGTGCCCTGGGCGGCGCTGAGGATGGCCTTGACCGCCTCCGCCGTGCGCACCGGCAGGGTGCTCTTCTCAACCACGATCGTGTGGCCATTGGCGGCGGCGGCCACCTGGCGGGCCGAGGCCTCGATCCAGCGCAGGTCACTCGCCTGGCCGGCGCCCACACCGCGGGTCTTGGTGGGGGTGTTCACCGACAGAAAAATCATGTCGGCCCCAGCGATTGCATCATCGACGGCCGTGGTGAAGTGCAGGTTGCGGCCCCGGGCCCTGCCCACCACCGCATCCAGCCCTGGTTCGTAGACGGGCAGCCGGGCCAGGTCATCGTGATTCCAAGCAGCGATGCGCTCGGCGTTCAGATCGACCACCGTCACTGTGATGTGCGGGCAACGGTCAGCGATCACCGCCATCGTCGGACCGCCGACATATCCAGCCCCGATGCAGCAAATGGATCGGATGGGACCCGAGGTGGTCATCAGCGACAAAAGGCTTCGATGGACGCGACATTACCGCCAGAAGTGCGGTGATCCGCAACCACCTGCCCACGGCTTTCTCACTGGCTGCCCACGGCTTTGTCGCTTGCTGCTTGGCCTTGCTTCAGGGAGGCAGTCGGCGAAACAGCTTCATTTCGCCGCCGACCAGCCCCAGCCGAGCCGTGATGTCCTCCCAGTTATCCCCCTCACGGGCCAGACAGGAGCGAAAAAAATCGAGGCTGTTGGCGACCGACGGATCGATGCGAGCCCAGACCAGATGGCGGTTACGGCCAGCGGTGAGCTGGTCGCAGGCCCCATTGGCATCAGCGGGCAGCCCCAGAACGCGGCTGGCCCAGTGTTGGCCGAGGTGCTGCTGATCCAGGCTCCAACGGGGCCCAATGCCGCGGGTGGAGGCTGGCACGTTGAGGCGGCGCTGTAAGGCCACGTCCTGTGGTGCCGTGAAGCCGCGTTCCTGGGGCGGCAGGGATGCCAGGTAGGCCGCCAGCCGCGCCCGATCCTGTTCCAGGACACGGACGGACTCGGCGGGCTGCCGGGGCGGATGCAGCAGGGAAGCCACGGCCAAGTTGTTGAACAAAAGCAGGCTCAAGATCAGGGAACAGGCCAGGGCCAGTCGCCTCGGCCAGGGCCGGGCATCCGTCTCCAAAGACCCCAGCCCGATCACCGTCAAAAACACCAGGGGGAAAGCCAGAAAAGCGAGCTCAGCGCGCTGGAGCCCATCCCGGCGCAGGGTCTCTATTAGCAGCAGGCCAAAAACCAATGACAGGGCCGCCAAAGCGGCCATCCGGCCAGGCCTGGCTGCGGCTGGGCGTTGCCGGGCCGGCCAGCGGCTGGCCAGCCAAGCCCCCAGGGGGAGCACCAGCAAGCTGCCGAGGGGCAGGCCTGCCACAGGGGTGGAGAGGGCCTGCAAAAGGACCGGGCCCGTGGCCATAACCGGTGCCGTTCCAGGGTCAACCGCCAGGAGGGGCAACAACACCTCACCGGACCAAGCCAGGGCCACCCCGCCAGGGCGCAGCAGGCAGGGAACTGAGGGCAGCACCAGGCCAACCAGGAGGCCCGCCAGCAGCGGCGATAGGAGCGGCACGAGGAGCGGCACGAGGCGACTGGTCAAGGGCGGCCTCAGGCCCAGAACAAAGGGTGCCAGGGCCAGCAGCGTCAGCAACGGCAAGGCCAGGGCAGGGCGAGTGGCCATCGCCAAGCCCAGCCAGCCCCCAAACCCCAGTAGCCCTGGTACCGATGCCCGGGCTCCAGGCGGGCGAACCCCCAAGTAACAGGCGGTCGCCAGGGCCAACGCCAGAAACAAATTGGCGAAGTGGGGGGGCAGCCCGGCCGCCCCATCGGGGACGCATTGGTTGATCACCACATA
>JBILDB010000235.1:0-4228 GCA_044352805.1 Cyanobium sp. | reverse complement strand
TCAATAGCACCTACCTGGAACTGAGAAATTGCTACTCCAGCTTGATGCGCAGCCGCGCTCAGCATCGGCGCCTGGCCAACAAGGCCAAGGATGAAACCGCTCTCCTCAAGGAGCGGATCACGGCCCTAGCCAGCCGTGACCTGCCCCAACGCCAGGAAATCTACGAGCTCCTGGAGATCGTGACGGCCATCACCGGTGACATCGAAGATGCCGGTGATGATCTGGTGAATGGCTTCAGCCGCTACCAGAAAGGTCGCCATACCTTTCAAGGCGGCGGCTATCTCGGCGATCTGATGCGCGCAGTGATTCATTTCATCAATCGCTGGGGCCGCACCAAGGACCGCCTTGGCGATCTCAAGCAGAAGCAGCAGGAGCTGATCAATAAGTCCCAGGATCTGCTGACGCCGCCGCCACCCCCACCAGGCGGCAACGGCCACGGACCCGCAGTCGCGACAACCCCACCGCCTGGGGACAGTGCGCCCCGGCCCATCGACCTCAGCACGAACGGGAGTCAGCCGCAGCCCCAGGATCAAGCCAAAGAGGCCGACGACCATGGGTGAGATCGCCGAAACCCTCCGCTCCACCCTGCGGCAGCTGGCCCAGGCCGATGCCCGGCTCTATCGCGGCCTGGCGCAAGAATTGAGCGATGGCGCCACCGCCGTCAAGGAACCCCGCGCCTTGATCCAGCCCGAGGGCGGCGCCCCCGCCACGGAAGCCCAGCTCCTGGCCCTGAAGAACATCGCCCTGCAGGAGCTTTGTGCGCTGCGGGGCATCAAGGTGCCCAATCGCGCCAGGAAAGATCTGATGGTGGCCCTGCTGCTGGCGGATCCGAACGGCCCGCCGCCTCTGTCCCTGCTTCCCCCTCCCAAGACAAAAGCCCCCTCAGCTGGGAAGGGCACGGGGGCAACGGGCGGCATGGCCGGCACCACTGAGCTGCAGGCCCTGGAGCAGCGCCTTGTTCGTTTGGAACAACTGGTGCTGCTGATCGCTCAGCAGGTGGGCGTGCCCCAGGACGCGATCGAGCGGTTGCTGCCACCGGCTGCTCCGCCAAGCTGAAGCCCCTCTGCGCTGGCCCCAGCCGATGACGGTGAACCGAGAGACGCTGGACAAGCTGGGCCGTTTCCTGCTGCGCGGCCTGCGCATCGGCGCCAGCACGGTGTCGATCGTGGAGTTACTGCGCAACGACTGGACCGGCGGCCTCAGCGCTGGGGTGGCCTGGCTGGTGTTTCTGCAGGTGGAGAGGCGGCTGCCGCCCCTCAGCCCGGAGCCTGAGGACTGATTCGCAGCTCGGGGTGACCGGTGGCTGGATCCAGCTCCCGGCTGAACCGCAACTCCGGCAGAAGACCGATCAACTGCTCGGCGGTGGTGCGCACCAGCGAACCGGCGCAGAGGTACCCATCGGGCGAGGGAGTGCCGGAGAGGTTGATGATCTCCAGCTCGCCGTGGATCGCCGTTGCCTGAGTTGCGCCGACCAGGCGCAGCTGGGCCACCGACAGACTGCCGACGGCGCTGAGCACGCAGCCGACCTGCTGCTGTTGTTCGCCCACCCAGGCCTCCAGCGCCCGGCGCAGGTCTGCGCAAGGGGGCAGCCGCAGCGGCATCACCTTCATGGGCTGAACGTCTCCAGCAGTGGCTGCCGGGTGATTGTCTCGCCAACAGGAAGGCGCCCCGTGGGGGGCGCCTTCGCACCGGTAGCGACGGTCACATCCTCACACCAAGGCCTGGCAGGGAAGGAAAGGAGATCACGTATGGGAGAAGAGATGCTCGGGACTTGACCTTCTCGGCTGTGATCCCGGCTCGGGTTATGCAGCCCAAGATTTAAGAACGCGGGAAACAGAACTGGAGTATTGCTCTCTGCGGCTACGGGATGACGCTCGCGCCGCGTCACCGAGTTCACCTGTTGTGTGTCGCATCGTTGGCGCACCTCCGCTGGGCGCACCGGCTCGGGTGCTTCCTGGGCGGACTCTGTAGGAGGATGAGCGTCGGGTTGGCTACCGGGCCCCCCTGCGAATTGGGCCTTCTGGCCCGAGAAGGAAGGTGGCTACAGTTCTTGTTCCCGTCAGCCAGAAGAAGTGAGGATTCAGGAACTCGTCTTTGGCTTGATCTCTGGAGGAAAGCTCCATGCACCTGCGAGCATCAGTGACGCCAGGATGGAGTTGCGGAGCCATCAGCGGTTGCGGAGGTTGGCCCGCAGCCGACGGGAGAAGCCAAAGGCGGCCCCGGCACCAAACAGAGGCAGTGGAGCAGGTACGGGTGTCAGTGATGTAGAAGTGGCGATCGCATAGCTGATGCTGATGTTAAATGCGGGTGTCACATTAATCTGATCGTTGATGTCGGTTAGGGACTGGGTCAACCCCAGCACTTGATTCTGCGGCGTATCCAGCGCATAAGCAAACACCGGGCCATAGTCGGGATCCCAGCCAGAGCCGAGCAGAGCGAACACCTTGGAGGCAAATTCAGAGGCAAGGGCGTCATCACCCCACCAGGGCATCTGGCCCAGAGGCGGCAGGCCGAAGGCGGTGGGCTGGCTGGAGGGGGATGTGGTGATTGAGCTCAGGTCGTAATCGATGCCACCAACGTTGACCACGACTGCGGAGGCAGGGGCGGCAGAGAGTATCGGCAGAATGGCACCGCCAAGAACAGCGATAGCGGCTACGCGAGTGAGAGCAGTCATGTAGAGGGTCACGGAATGAGCTAAATGTAGAGGAATTGGTTGGGATTTGTGAGGCTCAATGTTGCCATTGTGGCACCTTGAACAAAGCCGATGGCCTCAGGCATGATTCCGGAAGCGGTGGACAAAGCATCAATTCGCACGCCTGCGATGCCAGAGTATCGGCCACTGACGAGGCGATAGCCGCTGCTGGAGCCAAACAGTTGGATGCTGTCTTGCGCCGAGAAGTCTGTGATCACGGCAAGATCTGTAGTACCCAATCCAGTCGTACCGTCGTCGTAGTAGATGCCAAGCGAATCGCCCAGGGCAAAGATGTCGGCGCCAGCGCCGCCAGTGAGCCGATCAACGGAGCCTTGGCCTCGCACCCCTGACCCTGCGGGCACGCCGGTGATCAGCTCCGCCGCAGCCGTCCCAGTGATCACATCGTTGCCGTCGGTGACGAAACCGACGCTGGGTTCATTCAGGGTGATGGCGAGGCTGCTCCCCACTGATTGACTGCGGGCCGCGTCGCTGTAGAACCGCACCTCCAGGGTTTCGTCGGGTTCCACCAGTGCGTCGGCGGCGATGGTTTTGGTGAAGGCGGCGCGGCCGTCGCTACCGATCAGTGTGGAGCCGGATAGCTGGCCATCGCTGAAATCGGATGCGCTGATGCCGGAGCCGGAGAACTGCCACCACAACGAGCGGCCGGCCGCCACGTTGGTGGTGGTGATGGCGATGTGCAGGGTGCCGCCTTCATAGACCGTCTGCGGTGTGGCGACGAAGCTGTAGGTGGGGGCGGGTTGATCGTCGTTGAGGATCTGCAGCAGGCCGGTGCTGCTAGTGGCGGAAAGCCGTGCGCCGATGGGGCTGTTGAGTTCAATGCGGAAGCCTTCATCAGGTTCCAAGGAGCCATCGCCCACCACATTCACGGCGAGAGAAACAGTGTCCTGTCCAGGGGCGAACACGGCGGTGCCAGCGGGAAGCGCACCACCGGCGAAGTCGGCGCCTGTGGCGGGATTGGCGCCGCTTCCCGTTACAGCCCACGTCACCCTGCTTTCGTCGGTCAGATTTCCCGTGCGGGTGATGGTGAAGCCAAAGGGTGTGGAGCCAATGTTGCCCTCCAGCAGGGAGGTAGTTGGGGCGGCGATCGCCAGGGTGGGCAACAGGGGCACCGTCAGGGGAGAGGTGGTGACCGATTCCGCAAAGCCCTGGCCGTCGCTGTAGCTCACGAGGGCGCGGAGCTGCTTGCCTTCATCGGCGCTGCTCAGCTGGTAGCTGGAGCTGGTGCCGACCACACTCCAGATGTCGCCAGCGGCTGAGGTCTGCCAGGTGATACCTGGTGCCGTGCCAGAGCCATCGGGATCGGGGCTCAGCTGCGTCACCGCCAGGGTGTTGCCAACGGCAGCGGTACCGGTGATGGCATAGGAGGCAGGTCCATCATTGGCGGCGAGAACCAAGGGATCGACAATCACCGCAGGCCCGCTGATCGCACCATTGCTGGGCGTGAGCAAGAAGGCTGGGAGGTCGCTGCCGGCGTTGACCAGGGCAAGCCCGGCGGCCGTGAGCAGCACCTTGCCG
>JBILDB010000234.1:0-4240 GCA_044352805.1 Cyanobium sp. | reverse complement strand
AAAGTGGAACAGGAGGAGCGAAAACGATCGGTCTTGAGATGGGAATCACTCAGTTGGAAGTGACGCAGCGACGGATGGCGGCGCGACAGGACTCCGTCACAGCAGCCACAGACTGACCCGCCTCAATGCGGGTCCAGCCCCTCTGGGCTGCCAGGGTGGCAAACCCATCGGCCACCCGGGTCTGAAAGACCTCCCCCGCCGCCTCAATGCGGTCGGCCGGTCGCCCGCCACGGCGGCGGCGGGACTCGGCCAGGGACACATCCAGCCAGAGGGTGAGATCGGCCTGAAGACCGCCTGTGGCCAGGCTTTCCAGCGTGTCGATCAGGGCCAGGGGCAAGCCCCTGCCATAGCCCTGATAAGCGGCTGTCGATCCAGTGAAGCGATCGCAAAGCAGCCAATCTCCGGCCTTTAACGCAGGCAACAGGAGCGCTTCGACATGCTGGGCACGGTCGGCTGCATAGAGAAGCAATTCGGCCCGGGGCAGGGGCTGCACCCCCTGGGGCGGATGCAGCAATAACTCCCGCAAGGCCTGACCTAGGGCCGTCCCCCCCGGCTCGCGACTCACAACCAAACGGGCGCCAGGGGCCATCAGGCCACTACTGGGCAGCCATTGGCGCAGGGCCTGTAGCTGAGTGGTCTTGCCGCAGCCATCGATCCCCTCCAGCACCACAAATCGGCCTCGGGTCAAGCCGGTGCCCATCGGCGCCTCAGGGTTCACGGTGAATCCCTCCACCGATGCGGCTGCCATCTTGAAGCAGCACCGCATTCAGCACAACCGTGATCGAACTCATGGCCATCAGCAAAGCGGCCAAGGGGGGCGTCAGCCTGATGCCTTGAAAGGGCAACAACAAACCAGCGGCAATCGGCAGGACCAGCAGGTTGTAACCAAAGGCCCAGCAAAGGTTCTGTCGCACCTTGGCCATCGTGCGACGCGAGAGGGCCAAAGCGATGGGCAGGCCCCCGAGCCGATCTCCGAGGATGACCAGGTCAGCCGCTTCCTGGGCGATTTGGGTGCCAGTACCGACGGCCACGCCAAGGTCGGCGGCGGCAAGGGCGGGTGCGTCATTGATCCCATCTCCAACCATGGCCACCGGCCCCGTTTCCTGGGCCAAAAGGATCCGCTGCAGCTTCTGCTCGGGTCGGAGATCCCAAGCCAACTCATCTGTCGCCAAAGCGACCTCCCTCGCCAGGCTCTGGACGCTGCCCTGACGGTCACCACTGAGCAGACCAAGGCGCAATCCCTGGGCCCGCAAGCTGGCCAAAGTGGCTAAGGCCTCGTCCCGGGGACGGTCCTCCAAACCAATCCAGCCCAACAGAACCTGGTCCGCCGCCACCGCCAGCAGGGATCCCCCGTGCTGGGCTCCGCCCGCCAGCGGCGGCGCAACGCCGAGGACACCCTGGTCCGCCAACCACTGAGGGCGACCCACCCTGAGCTTGGCCGCCACCCCATCGACGAACCCAACCAGACCATCCCCCGGCACCACTTCCGAGGGCCCCAACTCCAACAAGGGAAGGTTGCGGTTCTGGGCCTCCTGGTGCAGGGCGTGCGCGAAGGGATGGCGACTGGCTTGCTCCAGACTGGCAGCCAGCTGGACCAGTCGATCGGCGCTGACCCGGGAATCAGTTGTTGCGGTGATCCCCTCCAAAGCCAAGGTCCCATCAAGAACCAATGGAATTGTCGTCACGGTTGTGACCAGGGGGCATCCCGTCGTCAGGGTGCCGGTCTTGTCAAACAGCACGGTTTTCAGACTCGCCGCGGCCTCCATGGCATCCCCTCCCCTGAACAGGAGGCCCGAACGGGCGGCCAAACCAAGTCCGACCGTAATGGCTGTGGGGGTGGCCAGCCCAAGGGCACAGGGGCAAGCGACCACCAGAACGGCAATGGCCAACTGCAGCGCCAGGGCCAGGGGGGAAAGGGCGACGGCTGCCATGCCATGGCCCTGATGGCCACTGGCAGCCTGGGCAGTGAGCACCCAAGGCCAGAGCCGGGAGCCCCATCGCCACCAGAACAAAAAAGTGGCGGCTGCCAGGAGCAAAACAGCCAAACTGAAGCGTCCGGCCACGGCATCGGCCAGGCCCTGGATCGGCGCCTTGCGGGCCTGGGCCTGGCCAACCATCTGGACGATACGGGCTAGGGCACTGTGGGCGCCGGACCGCAGCACCTCCAGCTCCAGCGGAGCCTCCTGATTGAGGCTGCCCGCTGGCAGTTCGCTACCTGGTTCCACCCGCAGCGGCAGATTTTCTCCGGTCAACGCGGAGCAATCCACAGTCGAGCAACCGTCCCGAACGACGCCATCGACGGGCATCCGGTCGCCGGGCAGGAGTCGCAACCGATCTCCAGGGCGCAGGGCGCCGACCCGCACCGAGCGGGGCGGGCCGCCATCGACGATCAACAGGGCTGCGTCTGGCTGCAGTTCGACCAATTGCTCTATGGCCCGCCCCGTGCGCCAGCGAGCCCGTTCTTCCAAAAAGCGACCGCTGAGCACAAAACCCAGCAGCATCACCGGTTCGTTGAAGTAACAGGGCCAACCACTGGCAGGCCATAGCCAGCCGTAAAAGCTGGCTAAGAAGGCGCTGGTGACCCCAAGGGCCACCAGGGTGTCCATGCCAGGGGCGCCGGCCAGGGCAGATCGGGCCCCCGTCTGCAGGATGGAACGGCCGGGCCCGAGCAACGCCGTGGTGGCCACCAGGGCATGCAAGCCGTTGCGTGCCAGCAGGGAGGCCAAGGCACCGGTACCCAAGGCACCTGACTCAGCCAAATGGCCCAGGCCCGAAAGCAACAGCAAGGCCAGGGCCACCAGCAACTGCTGCCAATGGCTCCACCAATGCTGCTGCTGAAGCTCCCGGCGGGACACCAGGGGTGCATCCTGATCGCGGGAATGGGCGCTGAAACCAAGGCTTTCAAGACTGGCCAGCAAGGGATTCAGGTCGACGCTGGCGTTGGCCAGCTCCAGCCAGGCGGTGCGGGTCAGCAAATTGACACTTACGTGACGCACGCCCGGCTGTTGGGCCAGCCGCTGCTCGACCGCCCGGACACAACCGCCACATTTCATGCCCTCTACGGCCAACAAAAAACTGGGTCCAGGGCTGTCCCCTGCAAGGGTTGGGGCCCCAGCGACAGGATCAACGACGGGCTGGGAAGGCAAAGGCATGAGTCCGGTTCCCCGACCAGGTTAGGAAAGCCGCCGATCCACCCCGGCCCCAAAGCAGCTGGGCAAGGACCCGGGCAGGATGGGGGGACCGATGCCTTGTAGCCCCGCGTGCCCCGCTCCCAGCGCAACGACAACTTCATCGACAAAAGCTTCACGGTGATGGCGGACCTGATCTTGAAGGTCATGCCCACGAACCGTCGCGCCAAGGAAGCGTTTGCCTACTACCGCGACGGCATGAGCGCCCAGGGTGATGGCGAATATGCCGAAGCCCTGGAAAACTATGAAGAGGCGCTGAAGCTAGAAGACGACCCAAACGACAAGGCCTTTATTCTTTACAATATGGCCCTAGTCTTTACCAGCAACGGCGACCATGACAAAGCGATGGAATTATATAACGAAGCCCTCGATCTCAATAGCCACATGCCACAGGTGTTCAATAACATGGCCGTCATCCACCACCACCTTGGCTCCATCGCCGAAGAACAAGGAGACCAAGACGAAGCAGATCGGCGTTTTGATCTGGCTGCCGATTTCTGGACCAAGGCCATCCGACTTGCGCCAAACAATTATATCGAAGCCCAAAACTGGTTAAAAACCACCGGCCGCGGCACGGTAGACGTTTACTTTTGATTCGGGTCTATTAAATCTGATTTAACCGGCCGATTTCGCTCAATCCTGGACTTGGGGATCCACGCCCAAGGCCGCCACCAAGGCTTCAGCCACGGTGGCGGCGGGCAACAACTGCACCCCAAGCTGGTGCGCCTGCCGCTCCAGCCCACTGCCCTTCGGAGCCACCACCCGGTTGAAGCCGAGGCGGGCCGCCTCCTGCAGACGCAACTCCAGCTGCCCCACTGGCCTCAGCTGCCCCCCTAAACCCAGTTCCCCGATCAGCACGGTGCCCGGTGGCAGCACCAAATCACGAAAGCTGGCCACTACGGCGGCAGCTACGCCTAGATCGGCGGCCGGCTCCTCCACCTGCAAGCCACCGGCCACGGCCAGGTAGCAATCAAACCGGGAAAGGGGTAGACCCAAGTGTTTTTCAAGCACCGCCAGAATCTGATGTAGACGGTTGGTGCCGATGCCGGTGG
>JBILDB010000027.1:0-13728 GCA_044352805.1 Cyanobium sp. | reverse complement strand
CTGGATGCGGGCCTGATTCCCAAATTCATCAACCGCAAGCATGGCCGTGAAGCCATCGACGTGGCCCACGTCAAGCTCGAACCGATCCTGGCCGAAACCTACGGGATCATGGTTTATCAGGAGCAGATCATGCGCATTGCCCAGGATCTGGCGGGCTATTCGCTGGGTGAGGCCGACCTGCTGCGGCGGGCGATGGGCAAAAAGAAGAAAAGCGAGATGGAAAAACACCAAGACCTCTTCGTTAAAGGCGCCACCGAGCGGGGCGTTGATGGGCCCGTGGCAGAAGCCCTGTTCGAGCAGATGGTGCTGTTCGCCGAATACTGCTTCAACAAGAGTCACTCCACCGCCTATGGCGCCGTGACTTACCAAACGGCCTATCTAAAGGCCCACTATCCCGTCGCCTACATGGCGGCCCTGTTGACGGTGAATGCGGGGGCCAGCGACAAGGTGCAGCGCTATATCGCCAACTGTCAGGCCATGGGCATCGAAGTGATGCCCCCCGATATCAATGCCTCCGGCATTGACTTCACACCCAAAGGTGAACGCATCCTGTTTGGCCTATCGGCTATCCGCAACCTGGGCGAAGGGGCCATCCGCCAATTGATTGAGGCCCGGCGCCTGGAGGGGCCCTTCGCCAACCTGGCCGATCTCTGCGACCGACTGCCCTCCCAACAGCTGAACCGTCGCGCCCTCGAATCCCTCATTCACTGCGGTGCCCTCGACGCCCTGCAGGCCAACGCCAACCGGGCCCAGCTGATGGCCGACCTCGACCTGGTGCTGGAGTGGGCGAACAGCCGCGCCCGCGACCGCGCCAGCGGCCAGGGCAGCCTGCTGGATTTGTTAGGGGGAGGTGGCGAGCAAACGCCTGGAATCAGCGGCGCCGCCCTGGCCCCCAAGGCGGCCCCGGTGGCCGATTACCCCCCCAACGATAAACTAAAGCTCGAAAAAGAACTGCTCGGTTTCTATATTTCCGACCATCCGCTCAAACAACTCAGCGGCGCCGTGCGGCTGCTTTCCCCCATCAGCCTGGGCAGCCTCGAAGAGCAGGCCGATAAGGCCAAGGTGAGCCTGATAGCCATGGTGGCCGACCTGCGCCAGGTGAACACCCGCAAGGGTGATCGCATGGCGGTTCTGGTGCTCGAAGACCTCACCGGCAGCAGCGAGGCGGTGGTGTTTCCCAAGAGCTACGCCCGCTTGGCCGACCACTTGATGGTGGATGCCCGCCTTTTGGTGTGGGCCTCGGTTGATCGACGCGACGAACGGGTGCAACTGATCGTCGATGACTGCCGCAGCATCGACGACCTCAAGCTGGTGCTGGTTGATCTGCCGGCCGAGCTGGCCGGTGACATCAGCATCCAGCACCGCCTGCGCGAATGCCTGCAGCGCCATCGGCCCAACGAAGATGAAGTGGGTCTGCGGGTGCCGGTGCTGGCCCGCATCAAGGACCAGCAGCGCAGCTTCATGGTGCGCTTGGGCCAGCAGTTCTGCGTGGCCGATGCCGATGCCGCCGTGGCGACCCTGAGCTCCGCCGCTTTCCATGCCTCCTTGCTCCACCCCCTGCAGTCGCCCTGAAGGGGACCACGCCGGCAGCCACCGCCTGGGTTCAGCCCAGCCAGCGGCCGTGGATTTCCAGGTAGCGATCTTCCACTTCAGCCACCGTGAATGCTGGCCAGTTCGTCCCGGGGGTCCCTGCCGCGCCCCAAAGCTGGGCGGCCTGGGCGAGCTGGGCTTCCACCTCGGCCGCCGTGAAGGCCGCCGCCAGGGAGGCCCGGAAATCGCGGCGCAGCACCGCTGGCGCGCCAGCGGCATGGCGCTCGGTGAGGGCGTCAGCTGCCGCAGCGCTGGCGGGACGGCGCAGATCCTTGATGTAGATCGTGGCCCCCGGCGCGGCCAGCTGGCCCACGGCCTGCCAGAGCACCTGGGGGTCATGGAGATGGTGCAGCAGGCTGTTGCTGACCACGGCCGCAAAGGGTCCGCCCAGGGCGGCAGGGTCGGCAAGGGGTAGCTTCAGCTGCTGAAAACGCAGCTGCGGCCACGCACCTGGATGGCGCTGCTGATGTTCTGCGGCGAGGGCCACCATGCTGGCCGCCCCATCGACACCCAACATCCTGGCCCGGGGAAGGGCTGCGGCGAGGCGAAAGCTGATATTGCCGGGCCCGCAACCCAGATCCACGATCCCAGCGCCGGCATCCCAGCCGGGGCAATAGCCGGCGCCAGTGCCGGGGCCACTGCCAAGGGCTGGCGGCCCAGGCCGGGGGAAAGGTTGCCCAAGTAACACCAGGAAACGCTCCGTAAAAGCCTGGTCAGAGCGATCGAAATCGGCCTCGGCGTAGGCCCGCGCCTGGAGGGGATCGTCCATCAGTTCCGGTTCGACGATCCTTTCCATGCCCCCCCAGACCTGCGCTCTAGTCGTCGATGTTGGAACAAGGCTAAGGAGGAAAGATACCCAGCCAGCCACCGTGGCTAGTGCCACGGTTTTCTTGAACACCCCACTGATGGCGTTAAAGTGCATTCCTCATATAGGTCAGCAGCGCTGTGACCCTTTCCCCCTCGCGCCCCGATGCCCGACGGAATCCCGAGGCCCTAGCCCCCTACGAGGCTTCGGTCAACCCGCTGGATTCGCCGGACGCGATGGCCCCCAGTACCCCCCAAACCAACCAGGCCCCAGCACAGCAAGAACCCAATCGGGCAGGCCATAACCAGGCAGACCTGGGTCGGGTAAGAGCGGATGGTCCTCTCAGCGCAGGGGACTTTCCTGCCACGGCCCCGGCGGCCAACCCGGTCTTTTACCGCACCTACTCCCGCCAAACCCCCCAAGGTCGCGAGAGCTGGGGCCAGGTGGCCGAACGCAACCTGGAGGGCCTGCGCCGCCTGGGCCACCTCAACGCTGAAGAGGTGGCCCTGCTGCGCCGCATGCAGATGCAGCAAAAGGCCCTGCCTTCTGGCCGCTGGCTATGGATTGGCGGCACCGAATGGATTGAACAGCGCCATAATTTTTCCGGAGCTTATAATTGCACCTCCACCAATCTGGTGGATTGGGAAGCCTTTGCCTTGATGATGGATCTGGCGATGATGGGCTGCGGCACCGGCGCCATCATTGAACCGCGCCTGATTGAACGGTTGCCCGTTATTCGCAATACCTTGATCATCGCTGGCGTTAGTGCCATCGGCGTCACTCCGCCAGCCCAGCGCCAGCAACTCACCACCCATACGGTGAGCGCTGACCAGGTAACGATCAAGGTGGGTGACACCCGCCAGGGCTGGGTAGAGAGCTATCGGCTTTTACTGGCCCTAAGCAGCGATGAACGATTTGAAGGGCCGGTTCATATCACGGTCGACCTCAACGACGTACGGCCGGTGGGCGAAAGTCTCAAGGGCTTCGGCGGCATGGCCAACCCCGTCAAACTCGCCGATCTTTACAGCCGGGTCGCCCACTTGCTCAACAAGGCCAAAGGCCGCAAGCTCACTTCAGTGGAATGCTGCCTGCTGATTGATGAGGCCGCTGTCACCATCGTGGCGGGCAACATCCGCCGCAGTGCTGGCATGCGCCAATTCGCCGCCGCAGATTCGGCGGCGGCTACGGCCAAGGACAACCTCTGGCAACAGGACAGTGAGGGGAACTGGCGCATCGACCCGGAGCGGGACTCCCTGCGCATGGCCAATCACACCCGGGTCTTCCACCACCGTCCCAGCCGCCAGCTGGTGCTGGATGCCGTCACCAAACAATTCCAGAGTGGTGAGGGGGCGATTCAATTTGCGCCGGAGGCCATCGCCCGCGCCAATGCCGACCTGCTGCCGACCCCAGAACTGCGCCAGGAGTTTGTGGGCATCTACACCGACCAGGGCCGGGACGAGGCCGCTCGCTGGTTGCAGCTGCACCACAACAGCGTTAGTGAAGCGGAGATGGAGCATCGCCTTGGGCGCTATGGGCTTAATCCCTGCGGCGAAATCCTGGGGGCTGATTTTCACTGCAACCTGGCCGAAATTCACCTCAACCGCATCGATCCCCACGACGAGCAGGACCAGGCGGATGCCTTCAAGGCGGCGGGCCTGGCCGTTGCCTGCCTGCTCAACCACGACTTCGAAGTTGAGCGATATCGCCAGAGCCGGCTGTGGGATCCGATTGTTGGCGTCAGTTTCACGGGCCTGTTCGACTTCTTCGTGCATGCCTTTGGCACCCCCTGGCTGAAGTGGTGGGAGGCAGGCCGTCCCGACACTGAAGAAGGTAGTCAGTTCCGGCAGCGGGAGGCCGCTTACCTGGGCCGCTGGAAGCAAACGGTGAATGAAGCCGTCTGGGAGTACTGCGACCGCCATGGCATCCGCCGGCCGAACCGCTGCACCACGGTGCAACCGGCAGGCACCAAGAGCCTGTTGACAGGCGCCAGCCCGGGCTGGCATCCCCCCAAGGCCCAACGTTTCATTCGCCGCATCACCTTCCGCAAGAACGATCCGGTGGCCCTGGCCTGTCTGGACTATGGCTACACAATCGTGCCCAGCCAAAGCGACAAAGATGACCAAGGCCGCCTCCTGGATGATCCCTTCGATCCGCGCTGCGGCGAATGGCTGGTTGAAATCCCTACGGAAGTGAGCTGGGCCAACCTGCCTGGGGCGGACACAGTTGAAATCAACAACTTTTCAGCCCTGGCCCAGTTTGATTTCTATATGCAAGTGCAGAAACACTACACAGCCCATAACACCTCGGCCACGGTTGAGTTTCGCGAAAATGAAATCGAACCCCTGACAGATGCCATCCATCAGGCGATCGAGCAGGGAGATGGTTACATCTCAGCGGCCCTCCTGGCCCGCTTCGATGCCAATGCCACCTTCCCCCGGCTGCCCTTCGAACCCATCGATGCGGCCACCTACCTGCGCCTCTCCGCCGAGGTCGTCAACCGGCGCCAACAAGCAGATTTCTTTGCTGCCCTGCGTCGCTACGACGGCGGTGCCGCCTTGGCCGAAGCCGGTCCCGCGGGCTGCGATTCGGACAAGTGCCTGCTGCCGTTGGCAAAGCCAATAAACTCTTGAATCGGTAGGGAGAACAGCACCAGCCACTCGGCGACCAGCAAAGAATCGCGCTGCTGCGGCCTGCAGTGCTATGCCTTGCGGGAACGGCTCTGATATTTACTTGTTGCTGGTTGCGTGCTGCTCCTGAAAGTGTCGCCGAATTCGGGCTCAGCTTTGGGGATAGGGACTCGGCAAATTTAGCAAAATATGAGATTGCGCGAAACCCTTTAGTCCTTGCGACTTCCAGATGGGTAAGAATATTTTATACCAAGAATTAACGAGTCAACTGAAAAAGTTTGTGCGCAGGCTTCCCACTGTTGCAAATAATTTTTACTTAGTAACTACTTTTCGTACGGTTAAAACTTCATGCATGGGCGCCTCAGATTTGAAAACCCCAACATTGGATGGACAGCATTCAAGAAACATCGAGAAATAATAAAATCCAGGCAGTCGCTACCCCAATTAAGTTATCTTACTAACAGAATTTATTTGAGCCTTTCACCTCTGCAATCCGCTTCCTGAGCTGCCGGGACCAGCCAAAGGCTGCTGCTGCTCCAAAGACTGGCAGGGGAGCGGGAACGAATGTGGGAGCTGAGTTAAGCGGTGTAGCAATTGCATAATTCACATCAACATTATTTGCAATCGCTTCATCATTCTGACTAAGTGCATTGGTTAGATTCTGAGAAATTCCCAGGATGTCAGTGCCCGAAAGTTCGTAGGCAAAGACAGGGCCATATCCGGAAGTAGGACCAGGGCCAAGGTTGTTGTAAACCTGTTGGGCAAATTCGGCAGCCAGGTTTCCGGTGTCGTCCCCCCACCAGGGCATCTGGCCGGCGGGAGGGACCTGGAAGAGGACTGAATTGCTAATGTAGGAGGTATTGAAAAAAGATACGTCGTAGTCGATGGAGTTGACCGTCACCGTGATGGCGGAAGCGGGTGCCACGGAAAGAAGCGGCAAAGCAGCAGTGGCTGAGACCACAAATAAAGCAGAACTGAGTCGACTATTCATGGGAGGTGCAAATAAGAAAATGAAAAAAATGGGAATGAAAATTGATGGTGCGTTGATGCAGCCTATTGTCCTTATCTAAGTTACATTATAAATAGGTGAACTGATTTGGATTAGAAAGATTCAGGGTAGCGAGGGTTGCAGCCTGAACAAATGCGATGGGTTCTGGGGTAGAAGCAGGTGGTAGCGCATTGATTTGAACTCCTCTAAAGCCACTATAGCGGGCAGATGTGAGTTGATAGTTGCCAGCGCTACCAAACAGCATGATCTTATCGCCGGCGGAGAAGTCGGTGATCCAGGCCATGTCCTTCGTTTCCGAAACGGTGGGATTGCCGTCGTCGTAGAACACACCAGAGGCATCAGCAAGCACGAAATTGTCGTTTCCAGCCCCTCCGGTGAGCTTGTCCACTGTTCCCTGGCCCCGCAGAGCTGAGCCCGTTGGAACGCCCCTGATCGTTTCGTCCGCAGCCGTTCCGGTGATGACATCGGGGCCGTCGGTGACGACACCAACGGAGGGTTCCTTGATAGTCACCAGGATAGTGGAGCCCAGCTGCTGGGTTCGGGCGGGATCGCTGAAGAATTTAACCTCAAGCCCCTCGTCACCTTCAAAGACGCCATCGGCAGCGATGGTTTTAGTGAACGCGGCCCCGCCATCCGCTCCCAGCGTGCTGGTGCCGCTGAGGATGCCATCACCTAAATCAGCGCTGGTGATTCCGGTGCCGCTGAACGACCAGTAAATCTGGGTACCTGGCGCCACATTGGAACTGCTGATCCCGAGGGCAAGGGCCCCACCCTCATAGACTATGGCAGCACTGCTGCTGAAGCTGTAGGAGGGGGAATCCGGCAGGTCATTCACGGCCAAAGTCACATTGCGCTCGAAGCTCAATCCCCCCTGGTCTGTCGTTTTGAGGCGGATGCCATAGGAGGACTTGACTTCATAATCGGGGGGTCGGGTGATGTGAAGCTGATCGCCTGTAACGAAGAAGGCCAGGTTGTCGGTATCCCCAACGCCGGCAACCAGGGCGTAGCTGAAGCTCTGGGGTGAGGTGTCGGGATCGCTGCTGCTGAGGCTGGCCACCAAAGAGCCATCAAGGATGTTCTCATTCAACGCCGTAGCGCTCAGGGCGAGCGATGTCGGCGCCTCGTTCACATCGGTAACGACAAGGCTGTAGGCGGTGGTGACGGGACTGGAACCACCAAGGGTGCTGTCGACCACCGAAACGGTGACGGCATAGGCCGTCTTGCTCTCGTAATTCAGGCTGGTGCCGGCCTTGAGATAGAGGGCGGTGCCCTCCACCTCAAAGACAGTGGCATCGGCGCCGAGCAGGGAGATGGTGTTGGTGCCGAGGGCGTCATCGCTGATGGAGATGTCGACCACCTTGATGCGGCTGCTCGTATTGGTGTTCTCCGCCAGGGAGGCGGTGACGTTGGTGAGCGCTACGGCCGTGGGAGGTTGGTTCAGTGCCACCACGTCGTCATTGCGGATGGTGCCGCTGGCGGCGGCAGTGGCGATGGTGGCGCCGCTGGGGTTTGCCAGGGTGACGGTGAAGTCTTCATCGAGCTCCACCACCGTGTCGCCACTGACCTGGACGGTGATTGTTTGGCTGGTATCTCCTGCGGCGAAGTTCACCGTGCCGAAGGGAAGCGCAGCACCGCTGAAATCAGCCGCATTGGCGGGATTGGAGCCGGAGCCAGTCACGGCCCAGGCGGCGGCGGAGGCGCCAGTGGTGTCGCCGGTGCGGGTGACGGTGACGGTGTAGGCCTTGGAGCCGGCGTCGCCTTCTGAGTGATCGGCACTCGCCAAGCCGATCGACAATATTGGCGGGATGGGTTGAAGCTGGTTGCCGAAATCCTGATCACGCACCACCTGGCCGGCCAGCAGGTTGATCGTGTGGGAGAGGCTGAGCGTGCTGGGAATGGGGGAAGAACCACCATCGGTACCACCGCCTTGGGTGTCTCCTGGAACAGGAGATGCTGAGGGATCAAGGCCAGAGATGCGCTCCGCTAGTCGCAGGGCATTCACCCGGGGGAAGGAGACGCCGGTATTGATCACGTTGTCGTCTTCGTCATCACCATCCACGAGCCAGTTGCTGCTTTGGGCCAGCAGGGTTTTGAACTCCGCCAGCGAAAGCCTGCGGCCGATGGCGGCCACACTCATTTGCTGGGCAATCGTGGCCAGGGCAGAAACAAACGCGGTTGCCTGGCTGGTGCCCCCCATGGAGAGGGTGCCGCCACCCGCCCTGGCCCCATCAATGAGGATGCCGGGCGCCAGGAAGGGCAGCCCATCGAGATCCCTTTGACTGAAGCTGGCGATGCGATCCGGGGCGGTGGTGAAGTCGATAGCGCCATTGGTGAAGCGACGGTTTACTCCAAAGTCTTCCGTCCACACCGCCCCGACTGAAATCACATTCGGATCCACGGCTGGGTAAGACAGGCCGGGAGTGCTGGCGAACTTGTAGAAGCTGTTGCCGGCCGCGGCGCTGGTCACGATCCCCTGAGAGGCCAGGGCGGCGAACTCATCTCCCAACCCGTAGTGGGAGGAAGGATCGGCCCAATTGAAACCATCACCGAGGGAAAGATTCACCGAGGCGATGTTGTAGGCGGCTGCGTTGGCATTCACCCACTGCAAGGCTCTCTCCAGGTAGGCAAAGGAGCCGGTGCCGCTGTCCTTGAACACCTTGAGAGCGATCAGATCCGAACCGCTCGCCACCGAGGAAATGATGCTGGCGATGTGGGTGCCATGGCCACTGCGATCAATGGCATTGGCGTCTTCATCAGCAAAGTCGTATTGGTAGAGCAGGCGATCAGCGCGCCCATCGAGATTGGCGTCAGCACCAAAGAGGGTATGGTCTGCATCGATGCCGGTGTCGATGATGACACTGCTGAAGCCCTGGCCGCGGAAGGAGGCAAAGCGCGGATCGGCCAGGAAGGCATCCAGATCGATCAGGGCGGCAGCCGTGGGATTGAGGGAAACGGCAGAGGCGGGCTGGGCAGGCTCTGGGGTGGCGAGCGCCGAGAGCAGATCCGCACCGGAGGCCGAGTCATTGTCGATGATGGTGACGGTGGCCGTTCCCTGATCGCCGATCACGGCACCGACGGAGGGATTGCTGAGCTGAAGCTGGAAGTTTTCCGAGGTTTCCGTCTTGCTGTCATCGCGGATGCGGATGGCGGCGGGATTGGCCAGACGGGCATTTTCCACGGAAATGAGCCGCATCGCCTCATTGGGCGCGAAGCTGATCGTGATCGGGCTGAAGTTGTAGTCGTTGTTTACTGAGCTTGCTGCGCAGCCGCACCCGGTGGCGGTGCCGTCGCTGAAGCGCAGTGTGACGCTGGCGCTCTGGGAAAGGTCGCCGCTGCGTGTAATCCATAGATCCGTGAGCGCGGTGCCATCTTCCTTCACCACATAGTTGGAACGGCTAAAGTTGAGCGTAGTCAAACCATCGGAAGCCACGCCGAGGTCTACTGATGGCAAGATCAGGGGCAGATCGGAAGCGGTGGTAGACACATCCAGCCAGGGGAAGGTCTGGCGCCAGCCGCTCTGCAGCACTTGATCCACGCTGACCACGCCGGGCCGGAGATCATCAAAGCGGTAGGCCCCAGTGCTGTCGGTGAGGGTAGATCGCTCGCCGGGATCCAACTCCCCATCAAGGTCGGCGTCCAGGAACACCGTCCAACCGGCCAGGCCTGCTTCGCCGTTATTGAGACGGTTGCTATCAGCGTCGTTCCAGATCTTGCCGGTGATGGAGGCATCATTGTCCTGCACCTGCACGGTGAGAGCAGGAATGCTGAGGCTTCCGTAGTTGGTATCGGCGCTGCTGATGCTGTGTTGGATGGTGGCTGTCTGGTTGCCTTCCGTGAGAGCGTCGTCAATGGCGCTGACCACCACGCTCTGGGGGGTGCTCCAGTTGTCTGGGGTGAAGAGCAGCTCCGAGCGGCTGAGGGTCAGTTGCCCGCCGCTGGTGGAAAGGCTGATGCGCACCTCCGCCGTGGGTTGGGTTTGGAGGGTGAGGGTGTAGGAATCCGTCGTGCCGCCTTCCACCACCAGGGTGTTCCCCCCGGTTTGCGCAAGGGACACCCCGGGGGCTGCCGGCGGTGTGATGGTGAAGCTGGCCGTGGCACCTTCCAACCCACTGTTGGACGCCAGATCCGTGATGCCGGTCGCGTCAATCTGCAGGGAGTAGAGGCCGGGAGCCGCCGTCACGGATTGAAGCCCGCTGAGGCGATAGGTCGCACTGGTGCCATCTACAGGATTGATCGTCAGCCCTGCCGGCAGGGTCAGGAGGGTGCCATTGCGAGTGAGGCGCAGATCCGACGCGGTGAAAGTTGCCAGCTCAATGGGCTCTGAGAACGTCACATCGATCGAATCCACCGGGCTGGCGCTTTGCGCCGGCAGATTGCCAAAGCCCGTGACGACCGGACTGGAGAGATCCGCAAAAAGGCTGAGGGGTCGCAGGCTCCGGTTGCCGGCGGCATCGTCCACGGCGATGTCCAGGGAGAAGGCCCCTGGGCCGGGCAGGGTGATGGTGCCGTTGAAGCTTTGGCCGGTCACGGTGGCTTGGCCCAGGGTCTGGCCAGTGAGGCTGTTGAGGAAGAACACCTTGAGGCCGGCCTCCTCCAGCTGGCCGCTGATCGTGGGCGTGAGGGTGTTGATGCGCAGCTGGCCGCTGGCGGAGAGGGCGGTGAACACGGCTGAGGCAGGCACGCTTTCCAGGCCGAGACTCGAGGCCGCCAGGCCGGCGACCACCAGCTCGCTCGGAGATGCGGGTGCGATGGTGTCCATGAGCCAGGATTCGCTCTGGCTGCCGACACCGCTGTTGCCCACCAGATCGCGCACCCCGGCGCCATTCACCGTGAAGAGGTAGCTGCCATCGGCAGCGGTGAGGGCGGCCAGGCCGCTCACCTGGTAGACGTTGTCGCCACTGGAGCTGATCTGGATCGAGGAGTTGGCAAGATTGGGGCCGCCATCGCGGCTGAGGCTGATGTCTTGCCAGGTGAAGCTGCTGAGATCCAAGGCTTCTGAGAAACGCACCACCAGGGAGGACACCGGCTGGTTGCGGGGATCGCTGAGCAGATCGACAACATCGAGCACCTGCGGTGCGGTGGCATCCACTGCACCACCTGGGGCCTTGCTCCATTGCTCTACCGCCGTACCAAAACCCGCCTTGCCGGTGGCATCCAGGATTCCGGCCGCGTTGACGGAGAGGGCATAGGCGCCATCCAGCTGGGTGAAGGGGGCAAGGCCGCTGATCTGGTAGCGGGTGGGCGACAGGGTCTGGATTGTCACCCCTGAGGTGAGCAGGTTGGCGCTCCCATCCCGGGAGAGGGTGAGGTCCTGGAAGTCAAAGCTTTTGGCGGAGATCGGCTTGGTGAAATCGAGCGTCACGCTGTTCACCGCCGTGCCGATCGGATCGGGGCTCACCTGCAGGATCTGGCTGACGCTTGGGCCGCCGGGCTGGTAGAAGGCGCGATAGGTGGTGGTACCTGCCGTGGTGAGGTCGAGGAAGTGGAGGATGTTTTCGTAGGTGGGCCTGCCGGTGGCGGGGAAGGTTCGATCCTTAGTCCAGATGTTCTCCGTCGATACCAAGGAACCATCCGCCCGCACCAAGCGCACCAGATCCAGTTGGCTGTTGCTGGGTTCGGGAAGGCGGAAGTAGGTCCAGCCGGCCTGCGCCTGGGCGCTGATCACCACATCCAGATCGGAGAGGCTGGGAGTGCCGTCGATGGTGGCATTTTTAACCGCTTTAACGGGAGCGGTTGCGCCAGAACTAAAATAGATGGTATCGGGAGTAAATTCGGCATCAAAGGTTTCGTTAACGAGGAAGTCGCTGAGATGATCAGGATTCGCATGAACAACATTGACGCTGTGGATTAATTCATGAATTTTGACTTCCTTAATCAGGGAAAGTTCGGCCTTGCCTAGGCTGTTGATATGCTCAAAGGTTGCTTTATAGTCAATGAATTTACCCTGCAAGCTAGATTTGAGTAACCATTCGGCAACGGCAGTATCTCCTGCAGCAATGTTACCAAAGTCAACACTTAGGGAAGGACTTACGCCTTGGCCATTCACTTCTGAGCCGATAATTTGGAAGTCAATCAGTAACCCTTTTTCGTTTTCGATAATTTTGGGTTGACCAGAGGTGATTTTGAGATTTTTGGCTTCACCTTTGCCTTGGTTTTTGATTAATACGGCTAATTCGTAGGGAACGGAGGTTTCGACGACGTCATCGGTGAAGGGGTCATCGGCAAAGACATCCCGTTGATGAAAATAGTCTAAATAAAGTTCGGCTTGGGGATAGACGGTAATGGGGGTAGAAAGTAGGGGAACGGTTACTGTTGCGCCGTTTTCGAGGTAGGACAGGCTACCGCCGATGGTGTATTGGGCGGGAATTTCAGGGGCGGCAAGGTTGGTGGGAATAAACGTCCATTGGGCTGAACCGATGCCTTCGTTTTGGGGAGTATTGGGGTCGTCGCCGATGAGGATGCCTGTGCCGTCAACGGAGGTGATGTTCTTGAGAATGGGGGAGGTGATACCAAAGAGGTCGTTAACGATATTGCCGTTTGCGTCTTTGATTTGTAGGATAACGGTGAGGTTTTCTAGGTTGGTACTGTTGCCGTTGCTGATTTCTAGGTTACCAAGGAAAGCGGCACGAGTCATTACCGCGTCTTGATCTATTTGGATTACTACTTTCGCACAGACACCGTCAGTATTTGTACTGTTATCGTTATTAATAGTGACTAAAAGTTTTTCTAATTGATTTTTTGTTCCCTCAATAACATTTGAGAAACCTTCTGCTTGAGATTGCTCAGCAGATTTAAGGGCCTGTTCTGCCGCTTTACCAAGAATATCTATTGCGATAAAATCCGTATTTTGTCCTAAAGGTACATCTGACGAATTAAATATACTAGCTTGCCAGTAATCAATACTACGATTCCAACGTTCAATTAACTGAATAGCATCATTAACAGTAATATTGTCAGGTAGGGGTAAATTCAACAACTCATTTTGTTCAATAGTTGAAATTTTCTGCGCCCCATCAGGAAGCTGTCCTATTTTAGAACTGAAAGCAAGAATCCATTGGCTAAGTTTATCTATATCATTAGCCTGAAGCCAAATACTATTACCGAAAAGTGCTTCAAGATATTGAATTTCTTGATATATACGGTTATGCCATACTTCAAGATTCGCTAATGATTGATTAATTTCATCAGAAAACACGTTATTTGTCGATATTGAAGCCCAAGCAACATCACTTAAAAGTACCGTAGAAGAAGTTGAAGTTGAGTTACAAGCAACATTTCTAAAATCATTTGTACACTGATATATAGAAACGAGAGAGGTAAAACCCCATAATAATGCCCCAGTAACAGGATTTAAGTTTACAACACATCCTAATGCAGCGTTAAGACAAGTCACAAGATCGTTACTGGTGAAATCTCGATTTGCTGTGATTGCCGTTGTGCAAGAGTAAGTTCCAAACCCGCAACCTACTCCAGGGATACTACCAGCTAGACTAATCAAGCAATCCTGTGCAACACTAAGCAATTGTTCTTTACACGCATCAGGATTTAGGTTCGGGTCACCACCAGGAGGGTCACCACCAGGAGGGTCGCCACCAGGAGGATCACCACCAGGAGGGTCGCCACCAGGAGGATCACCACCAGGAGGATCACCACCAGGAGGGTCGCCACCAGGAGGATCACCACCAGGAGGATTGCCA
>JBILDB010000233.1:0-4246 GCA_044352805.1 Cyanobium sp. | reverse complement strand
GAACCCCGAATGGAGCAAACCGGTGATCCCGATCACCAATGGCTTCGGCTACCTCGATCTGGCCTGGGATCCCCAGGGGTCCCTCTGGACCGGTGGCGGCAGCGGCACCCTATTGAGCAGCGCCGATGGCGGCAAGAAGTGGAGCAGGGATCCGGTGGGGGCCCGCCAGCCCAGCAACTTCACCCGCATCGTTTTTCCTGGCGATGGCAAGGGGTTTGTGTTCGGGGAGCGGGGCTCGCTGCTGCGCTGGGTCGGCTGAGGGGCGCACCAGCCGGTGGCAGCAGGGACAACAACTGCGTCCCTGTGTAACCAAGCCAGGGGCCGGGGGCCAGCCGCCCCCCCCGGCCCCTAGGATCTTTGGGCTGAATGCTTCCTGCTATGGCTGCCGGCTCTACGGGTGAACGCCCGTTTTTCGAGATCATCACGAGCATCCGCTATTGGGTGATCCATGCGGTCACCCTGCCCGCCATTTTTCTGGCCGGGTTTTTCTTTGTTTCCACCGGCCTGGCCTACGACGCCTTTGGAACGCCCCGCCCTGATGCCTACTTCCAAGCCCAGGAAGCCAAGGCGCCAGTGGTGAGCAAGCGTTATGAAGGCAAAGCCCAGCTTGACCAGCGCTTGCAATAAGCCATGACCCAATCCACTGCCCCGACCACGCCGCGCAATTACCCGATCTTCACGGTGCGCTGGCTTTCAATCCATGCCCTTGGCGTTCCCACGGTGTTTTTCCTGGGTGCCCTGGCCGCCATGCAGTTCGTCCGCCGCTGAATTATCGCCATGCAGCGCAACCCCAACCCCAACCAACTTCCGGTTGAACTGAACCGCACCAGCCTCTATCTGGGTCTGTTGATTGTTTTCGTCACCGGCATTCTGTTTTCCAGCTACTTCTTCAACTGACGGAGATCGACCATGAGTAGCAAACCAAGAACAATGCCCGACGGTCGGATTCCCGACCGTCTGCCCGATGGCCGGCCCGCCGTGGCCTGGAAAAGCCGTTGGACCGAAGGAGTCCTGCCCCTGTGGCTGGTGGCCACCGCCGGCGGCATGGCCGTGATCTTTGTGCTGGGCCTGTTTTTCTACGGCTCCTATGTGGCGGTGGGTTCGGCCTGATCTTGGCTGATCTCACCTAAGAGTTTCAGGGCGGGCCGCAAGGCCCGTTTTTTTTATGGGCAAGCGTAGTGGTAGCCCCCCGCCCTGCTGGACGCCTCAATCCTTGCCCAAAAGCTCCTGCACCGCGGCCGCGATCGGCAGGCGACGATCCTGGCGCTCGCTGTCCCGCAGGTGTTTGAGCACTACCACGCCTTCAGCCGCTTCCTCATCCCCCACGACCGCCGCCCAGGGGGCACCGCTTTTGTCGGCCCGTTTGAATTGCTTGCCAAAGGCAGCGCCGCTGGCATCGCGCTCTACCACCAGGCCGACCTGGCGGCTTTGGCGGCATAGGACCAGGGCCAGCCGTTCGGCGGCGGCGCCGCGGCTGATCACATAAAGATCGGGCGCCGGCGCTGCGGCCATGGCCCCCTGGGCCTGGCTGAGCAGCAACACCAGCCGCTCGAGGCCGATCGCCCAGCCCACCGCCGCCGTGGCCGGCCCGCCCAGCTGCTCGACCAGGCCGTCGTAACGGCCGCCGCCGCAGACCGTGGCCTGGGCACCGAGCTGGCTGCTGGTGATCTCAAAGGCGGTGTGGCCGTAGTAATCGAGGCCCCGCACCAAGCGGGGATTGAGCACAAAGGGAATCTCCAGGGCTTCGAGGGCCTGGCGCACCTGGCTGAAGCGCTCGTGGCTGTCGCCGGATAGGGCAGATGCCAGGGTGGGGGCACCGGCCAGCAGGGCCTGGGTGTCGGGGTTTTTGGAATCAAGCACCCGCAGGGGGTTGGTGCTGATGCGGTTCTGGGAATCGGCATCGAGCTGGTCATGGTGGGCCTCCAACCAGGCCACCAGCTCGGATCGGTAGCGCAGCCGATCTTCTGGGGTGCCAAGGGAGTTGAGCTCCAACTGCAGGCCGCCGATGCCCAGGTCGGCCAGCAGATCCCAGGCGACGGCGATCGCCTCGGCGTCGCTGGTGGCATCGGCCACGCCGAGCAGCTCGACACCAATCTGGTGGAACTGGCGCTGGCGGCCCGCCTGGGGCCGTTCGTAGCGAAACATCGGCCCGCCGTACCAGAGCCGCTGGGGCCCCTGGGCCAGCAGGCCGTGCTGAATGACGGCCCGCACCACCGAAGCGGTGCCCTCCGGCCGCAGGGTGCAGCTGCGATCACCGCGATCGATGAAGGTGTACATCTCCTTGCCGACCACATCGGTGGCCTCGCCGATGCCGCGGGCGAACAGCTCGGTGGCCTCCAGCAGCGGCGTGCGGATCTCGCGGATGGCGGCACGACGGAAGTGCTCGCGGGCCGTGCTCTCAAGCTGCTGCCAGAGGGGAGTGTGCTCCGGCAGCAGATCAACCATGCCGCGCAGGCTCTGGAGCGATGCCAAGGAAACGGAGTGCAACGCTCTCTAGTTTGCCTGGGGACCCGGCAGGGCTTCTGCTCAGCAATGTCTATGCAGCGCAATCTAACAAGGAATGGGAAGCAATTTGTTGTAGCTGCTGCGGATCCTGCTAGATATGAATTCGGGAATACCCATTGGCCTCTTGGGGAATCCAGCAACTAACGACAGGGGCTTTATCTTCAGGAGAAAATTCATGAATCAAAACGAATTAGATCAACATTTTCGCCAGAGCTTAGACATTTCGAACTTTAAGACACTTGCTGCACAAGCTGAGAAGCCCATACCGAATGAAACTCAGATTAAAGCCGCACACGAGGCAGCTTTTCGCGCACAGATTGATCAGATCAAGGAATACGCCAAAACCAATCCCGATGGCGAACTGGCTCATTCAAACAGGGATCTTTTAGACCAAGGAGCTTCCATAGAAACATGGACTGCTGGCCCAGGCAACTTCAGCATATCTTCCGCTTACGGCTGGGCGCTCGGTGGCGGTGTCATTTTCCCTGGCCAGTCCCCCTTATCCTTTTTGTTTGGGGGCAAAGGGAAAAGCTGGAAAGCGTGGGCAACTGGTACCTGTGTGATCTTGGGGTCATTTGTCAAAGACCCGAACACAATTTGTTTGTCGAATGAGTTTCACACTGAGGACAGTGGCATTGGAAAGGTCAGAAAGGGTCTTTGCAATTTCACGGCTGATGGAGGCGGGGCTGGGTTATCTGAGGTCAACATTTCCTTTTACTCAACCAGTGGTACATTTTGGGGTACGTTATCTGGCACTGGCGCTCTTATAGGAGGTTTCAGCCTCGAAGGTCAACTTGAATTGGTATGGCAGGGCTGGAGAGGTTAGCACGCAAGCCGTATAAAACGAAGCGTCTAATACCTTATGTTTAGTTAAACATCCAAGTCCAACGCTCGCAGCAAGGCCAGCTCACTCCCCCAGCAAATGCAGGCTCAGCTGACGATGCTGGGCCCGGGCCCGGTGCTCCCAGAGATAGACGGCCTGCCAGGTGCCGAGCAGTAACCGCCCAGCTCGGAACGGCAGGGCGAGGGTGGTGCAGGTGAGGGCCGTGCGGATGTGGGCGGGCATGTCATCGGCGCCCTCGTCGTCGTGGCGATAGGTGCGCAGCTCGCCCCGGCCGCTGATCGGTCGCACCCCCTCCTGGGGCACCAGGGCTTGGAGGTAGGCGGCCAGATCGACCAGCACCCGCGGGTCGGCGTTTTCGTTGATGGTCAGCGAACAGGAGGTGTGCAGACAGGCCAGGTTGGCCAGGCCAGTGGCCAGCCCGCTGGCCCCGATCTCCCGGTCAAGGGCGGTGGTGATGTCGGTGAAGCCTTCGCCACGGGTGTGGAGGCTGAGCTGGTGCAGGCTCTGGCGCAGCATCAACGCTTCGGTGGGGTTGTGTTATCAATAGCTTTAGCGCGCAGCCCAGCATTAGCGCCCAGCGCGTCCTATTCACCCCTACCTGGTTAGGTTGCCGCCATTGCGGGTCGCAATGATGGCCAAGAACGCCGCCGATAGCCCCACCCCTGGCGATTCCGCCGCCGAACCCGGCACGCCCACGGTGGGGGGCGGCTGGCCGGTGATTGATGGCTGGGCCAAGGCCAGCCTGTCGCTGCAGGGGCCGCTGCTGTGGCGGACGCTGCTGCACAAAAGCGCCTGCCTCTCCTGCGCCTGGGGCACGGGCGGCCAGAACGGTGGCTTCAATGATGAGCTGGGGGAGCCCCTGCAGCGCTGCCTCAAAAGTGTGGAAGCGATCTCGGC
>JBILDB010000232.1:0-4256 GCA_044352805.1 Cyanobium sp. | reverse complement strand
CCATGGCCCGGCTGAAACGGGATCGGCGCCAGGCCTTCGAGGGCATGGTGGAAGCCCTCAATGGCGGCCGCTATCTCAAGTTGCTGGCCCTGCTGAACCAATGGCAGGCGTCGCCCAACTACAGCTTGCTTGGCCAGCAGCGCCTCAAGCCCTGGCTAAGCGACTGGGTGTGCCATCTGGGCCAAGGTTTGTTTCTACACAACGGTTGGTTTGTGAATAATCCAGCGGCGGAGGACTTGCACGAACTGCGCAAACGCATCAAGGGCTTGCGTTACAACCTGGAACCCTTCATTCCCTTTTTGCCCACAAAGATTCTTGACTGGATTGAGGAGCTAAAACAGGCCCAGACGGTACTGGGCGAACTGCACGACCTGACAGTGCTGGAAGCCTCGCTTTTAAGCCAGCCCTTGCGCCGTAAAGCCAGCCCCTTACCCACCCTGCAGGGGGCCATCAGCCAGAGACAACAGCAACACTGGCAGCAATGGCAAGCCCAGGCGGGGCGCCTCAGCAGCGATGCCAACCGCCAGGACCTGCACCGCTTGATCCTGGCGCCTGCTGAGAACCAGGGGGCCCTGTTAGGACAGGGCTAAATCCCTAGCTCCCTGCCCTGCAGATCCCTGGTAATGACTGATCTGTTCACTCCCCTGGCCCTGGGGTCGCTGCAGCTACCCAACCGTGTGTGGATGGCCCCCCTAACCCGCTGCCGTGCCACGGCTGAGCATGTACCCACAGCCCTGATGGCCGAGCACTACGCCCAGCGGGCCAGCGCCGGATTGGTGATCAGCGAGTGCACCATGGTGCTGCCGCATACCTCCAGCTTTGCCACCGAACCCGGCATCTACAGCGCCGACCAAATCGCCGGCTGGCGCATGGTCACCGAGGCGGTGCATCAGGCCAGCGGCCGCATCTTTTTGCAGATCTGGCATGGCGGGCGCGCCTGCCATTCTTTGCTCAATGGCGGTATGCAGCCGGTGAGTGCCAGCCCCCTGGCCATCACCGATGCCCAGGTGCATACCCCCCAAGGCAAGGTGGACTATGAGGTGCCGCGGGAACTGGCGGACAGCGAAATTGCGCCGATCGTGGTGGCCTTTGGCGCGGCGGCCCGCGCGGCGGTGCAGGCGGGCTTTGATGGGGTCGAGATCCATGGCGCCAATGGCTATCTGATCGATCAATTCCTGCGCGATGGCACCAACCAACGCCAGGGCCCCTACGGCGGCTCAATCGAAAACCGCGCCCGCTTGCTGCTGGAGATTTTGATGACGGTGCGGGCCGAATGCCCGCTGGTGGGCCTGCGCCTATCGCCCTTGAACAGCTTCAATTCGATGCGGGACAGCAACCCACTGGCCCTGACCAATTGGCTTGCCGAACACCTCAATGGCCGGGGCCTGGCCTATCTGCACCTGATGCGCGCCGACATGGCCGGCATCCAGCAGGCCGATGTGCTGACCCCCTTCCGCGAGCGCTTCCAGGGCGTGCTGGTGGCCAACATGGGCTACACGCCAGCCGAGGCCAACGCGGCCATCGCCGCCGGCCTGGTGGATGCGGTGGCCTTTGGCCGGGCTTTCATTGCCAACCCCGACCTGCCGCAGCGCATTGCCATTGGGGCGACTCTTAATGAAGCCAATCCGGATACCTTTTACACGTCGGGGGCGGTGGGTTATACGGACTATCCGGCTTTGGCGGGGTGATTGGTGCCGCTGGGGGCATGGGCCCGAACCAAGACGCCTCTAGCGAATTTGCCGCATCTTTATGCCCATAGCATTTGGATTGCCTGTTTCCAGGGGGCGGCCATCTTCTCGTGTCCCAGAGCAGTTCGTAGGAACCGCCACAAGTGGATACCGGATCCGGTAACCACTCTTCTGGGCGAGCACAATCGGCTGAAAGCGTTTGCGGCTGCTAAAATCGGGATTGATTCGTGGAGATGGTTCACGGAAGGGAGCAGGGGCGGTATTGTCGTTCACGGAAACCACCCAATAAGCGTTAGCCAGCCATAAAGGCTCAATGAATCCATTCTTATTCACGAAGTTAGACCGCTGCCAAGATGAAAACAGAACAAGTAATTGCACTGATTGCTTTGATTGCATTTGAATCGATTTTACCTTACCCAGCGCATGCTTGGGAATGGAAAGGCAAGTGTGGAGTCACAAGATCTACAATTGAAAATTGTACCTTTATTAAAGGTGACGGTGCACTCGGAGGCAAGATTGGAACATCATATATGTACGTACTTCGCTCGGGTGACCGCTTCCAGAGGTTTGTTGCTGATTCCATCTCAGGCGCTATTTGCGAAAGCCCAGGTTTAATGAGAAAGAATGATGGTCACTGGTTTAGGATCACTACATCGTGCCTGGGCCCGTATATCATTCATTCCCTGCCAACTGGGAATTCTATGCTTATTGAAATTTATGATACACCCTAGCCTGTTCGCAAGAGTAGCATTCGAAGCAATGTCGGCAACTTTAGATTGTCCAAACGTGTAAATATTAACTAGTCAAAGCGAGATCTCATTTCACCACATGCTAACTTGTCAGCTATGCCAAGAAGATCGGGAGATCTGTCAGAGTCACATCATCCCGAAGTTCGTCTTCGATTTCGTGAGGCGGACTTCAGCCACGGGCTACATGCGGATGGGCACGGAACCGAACCGCCGAGTGCAGGACGGCCGGAAACGCCCGCTACTGTGCCATGGCTGCGAGCAACTCTTCTCTCGCTGGGAGGGTAGCTTTGCCAAGTACGTATTTCATCCGTACAACGCGAATACGTCCGCCGTAATCGACTACGGACCTTGGCTGTGCAAGTTTCTCGTCTCAGTGTCATGGCGAGTCCTGCTTTTTTACAAGCTGGAAGGGAGTCTTGACGAATTGCCCACGTTCCATCGTGGGTCGATCGAAGAGGCTTTAGAGACTTGGCGAGAGTTCTTGCTCGACATGCGCCCACATCCAGGTGTCTTTGAGCAGCATCTTTTGCCGCTGGATGCATTGAGGAGTACGAATGTTCCGGGGATGCCAACGAACATGAATCGGTACATTCTCAGAGCGGTGGACATGGATATCGTCTTGGGAGAGCGGACGATCGCTGTGTACTGGAAGCTCCCTCGCTTCGTTGTACTGGGGCTCGTTGTCAACACGGAGCCACGTAGCTCATGGGGTGGTACTCGGGCGGCAGTTAAGAGCGGAAAGATTAGCCCCCGAAGTTATGGATTTCCTCGGACGATATTCAAACACGTCATGGATCAAGCGCAGAAAGCCGATGGCATCTCAAAGGGCCTATCATCGAGGCAACAAGAGCTGATCAGCAGATCTATGCTTAATGATATTGATCGGGTCGGTGGATCGGAGAGCACGAAAGCTTTGATCATGGATATCGAATTCTTCGGACTCGCAGCCTTGGATGCTTCTTTCGTAGATGACGGTGCACCAATGCCGTACATCGAGGCTCAGCGCGATGCTGGCTAACATCTAGATGCAGAAGACGGGATCAGTAATTGCTTCTCGTGGCGTGTCATCACTCCCCGCTTCTGATCTGGAGCGTTGTGAAAATCACCAGCCTTGCCATCGGCAGCACCAAGCTCAGCCACCAGCGGCCGGTAGATTGAGCTAACGCGGCGTCGGCTTCTTCCCCATGGGCGCGATCTTCATCAGCTACACCGGCCGCGACCCTGAGGGTGATGCCTGGGCGGACCGGCTGGAGGATTGGTTCAAGGAGTGGGGATACGGCCACTTCCGCGACAAGAGTCACAGCCGTGGCGTGAAGGCTGGTGATGATTGGCGTCAGACGCTGTATCGCGAGCTGGACGAGGCGAGGGCGATGGTTTGCCTCTGCAGCGAGCAGTATGAGAGTTCGCCCTGGTGCGTGGGGGAGGTGGCGATCGCGGTGAAGGACGGCAAGACCGTGATCCCAATCCAGTTGGCAAAGACCGCTGAGGAGCTGAAGAGCGAGCCGTTGCCGTTGCTGCTGCAGGCCAACCAGGCGATCCAGGTGCCTGATGCCGTGAACCCCAGCGCCGAGCGGCTGGCGGAGGTGCGGCAGCGGTTGCGCCAAACCCTGCAGCGCAAGCTCAAATGGAGGGATCTGCAAACCTGGGACGCCACCCTGGCGCCCTATCCGGGACTGCCGGCGTTCGAGGAGTGGCAGGCGCCGGTGTTCTTCGGGCGCGATGTGGCGATCGAGGCCGTGGTGGAACGCCTCAGTGCCCTGGCGTTGCGCCCGCAGGCGTTCTTGCTGCTGCTGGGGGCGTCGGGTTATGGCAAGTCGTC
>JBILDB010000231.1:0-4268 GCA_044352805.1 Cyanobium sp. | reverse complement strand
AGACGTACAACTGGGCCCAGCCCCCGGAGGTCGGTACGGCCTGGTTGGAGCTGCGGTTGTAGGTCTGCAGGATGCCGGACATGTATTCCCCCAGGCCCTGACCGGTGTATAGCTCACCGGAGATGCCCAGCCGCCGCCCCAGGGCCAGCTGCCCATCGAAGGCCGCTCCCCAGACTGAGATCACGGAGCGATCACTGGTCAGGGTGAGGGGAGTGAGGGCCCGGATGTTGTCGAGCACGCGCAGCTTCCCCACTACGCCGGAGAAGCCCAGCTCCAGGGGACGGAGCTGGCGGCCCCCCGCCCGCTCCTGGGAGGTCCCGAATCCCAGGGACAAGCGGCCTTCGACATTGGGCCAACCGTTGTCTTCGACGATTTCCTGGCTCTGGAGATTGGACAGGTCGACCTGGTCGGGCAGGGCGGTGGTAACGGGGGAGGCTGCGGCCAGCTGGAGGGCCCCAGCAAAACCCTCGCCCGCCTTGAAGTGGTTCTCCACCCGGAATTGGGGCCGGTAGGCGCCGGGGTTGCCGGAGGCGGCCAATTTGCCATTGGGCAAGGTGTCTGGATCGCGGGGCGCGAAGACATCAAATCCCTGGCCGGCGGCAAAACGCCAAGTTCCATTACTGATCTCGCCGTAATAAACCACCGGGGTGAACTGATAACCCTCGGCCAGGATGTTGTCCTGCAGCCCGAAGATGGCGAAGGCGCCAGGGGTCCAACCATGCCATTGCGGACCCTGGAAGGCGCCGTAGACCATGCTCTGTTGGGCGGAGAGGTCGTAGGAGCTGTCCGGGTTTTTGGGGCTGACGATCAGGGGTTGGCCCGAGTTGAAGGTATAGCGGCTGCTGGAGAAACCCAACAGCTTGGCCTCGGCCCACAGCCTCAGGCTGGCGCCATTGGACTGCAGGGTGAAGCCTTTGCCGTTGTTGTATTGCAGGCCTGCTAGCTGGGTCGAGGCCTTAGCGCTCTGGCTGTCAGGGCTGGGCGCGGGGCTGGGAGCAGGGGCAGGCCCGGGGGCGGCGGGGGCGCCTGTGGCAGGAAGGGCGCCTGAGGCAGGTTGGCTTGCGGCCACTGGCGAGCCGCCGAGTTGGCTGCGCAGCTGGGCCAATTCAGCGGCCAGGGTCTCCTGGCGGGCGGCTTCGGCAGCGAGCTGGGCCTGTTGCGCAGCCATCTGGAGCCGCGATTGCTGCAGTTGGCGCTCGAGGCGTTCGAGCCGCTGCAGGGCCCCCTGGGCCGGTTGGCAGGCGGGGGTGGCCCCAATCCTGGCTGCCAGGCCAGGATTGTGCTGCAGAAGTTGGGCTGCGGGGGCGTCGGGGCTGAGCTTGAGGGCCTGGCGGCAGGCGGGGAGTGCCAGGGCCGGCTCCAGAGACGTCAAAGGCAGATCGGCGGCCACCGCAGCGGCGCCCAAAAGGGCCAGGGGCACCAGCAGGGGCCAGGCACGCAAGGCCCCGCAGGCTGGTAGTAAGGCCGTACGCCTGGGGCTGCCGCTGGCCGGGGTTTGCACGCCGATAGAGAAATGCGTTGGCACGATGTTGCCGACCCTGCCGCCGCTTGGCTAGCCATCGGAGGGTGCCAATGGGTCTAAAAAACGCAAAAAAGCTTGGCGGCGGCGACCATCCATCGGCAGGCTTTTGGCACCACTGACCCGCTTATGCGCCCCCTTGCTTCCGTTCGCAGCTTCGCCCAAGCCGTGCCTGCCCCGCTGCTGCTCGGTGGGCTGCTCAGCCTGACCCTCCCATTGGGGCCAAGAGGTGCCGTGGCCGCCAGCCCGCCGGGCCCAGCGGCCTCGCCGCCGGCAACGGCAGCGACCGCCGCAACGGCGATCGGCACGCCAACGCTTTACAGCGGCGGCGACATCCTCACCATGGCGGGGCCGACGCCGGCCTATGCCGAGGCGCTGGTGGAGAAGGGCGGCCGCATCGTTTATGTGGGGCCCCTGGCCGGGGCCGTCAAGGCGGCTGGGGGCGGCGCCCGCCAGGTGAACCTGGCCGGGCGCACGTTGCTGCCGGGCTTCATCGATGCCCACGGCCACCTGGTGCTGGCCAGCCACACCCTGCTCAATGCCGACCTGATCGGCGTCAAGAGCATCCCCGAGCTGCTGGGGCGCATGAAGGCCCACGCCGCCACCCTGCCGGCGGGCGTGTGGGTCGAGGGCCTGGGCTATCGGGCCGAGCAATTGGCCGAAAAGCGCCATCCCACCAAAGAAGAACTCGACACGGTGAGCAACAGCCGGCCGGTGTTCGTGCAGGACGGCTCCGCCCACCAGGGTGCGATCAATTCGGTACTGCTCAAGCAGATGGGCTGGAGCGCCAGCAGCAAGGATCCGGCTGGCGGGGTGATTTCGCGCAAACCGGGCAGCAGCGAGCCCAGCGGCCATATCGCCGAGGCGCCGGTGTTTGCGGTGCTGGCGGCCAAGGCGCCCCTGACCCCGGCCCAGATCCGCCAGGGGGTGGCCAAGGCAGTGGCCCTATGGGCCGCCAATGGTCAAACCACGGCCTCCGAGATGGGCTTCGGCCTCAGTGATGACGACATCGACGTGGCTCGTCAAATGCTTGACGAGAAACTGCTGCCGATCGACCTGCTGCTGTTCGTCAAGCATTCCTTCCTGGAGCAGGCCAAGGCGGGCCGCAGCGCCGTGGTCGCCCAGTACGCCGATCCAGCCTCGCGGGCGCCGCGGCCGGATGGCGATGGTCGTTACATCAACAGGGTGCGGCTGGCGGGGCTGAAGTTCTGGCTGGACGGCAGCATGGACAACGCCTACATGTCCCAGCCCTACAGCACCAATCCGCCGGGCAACACGGAGAAAAACTTCCGTGGGATGGCCGTCGATCCTCAGGCCGCAGTGGAAGCCACCGTGGCCAGCTACTGGAAAAGCAACCGCCAAGTGGCCGGCCACAGCATCGGCGAGCAGGCGGTCGAGAATTTTCTGATCGCCATCGAGAAGGCCTACGCCGCCCAAGGCCCGGCCGACCACCGGCCGATCATCCAGCATGCCCAGTTCTTGCGGCCAGATCAGATCGTGCGGGCCAAAAAGGTGGGCGCGATCACCAGCTTCACCGCCGGCGGCATCTATCCCATGGGCGATTATCTGGCCCTGCTGATGGGCCCCGAGCGGCTGGCCTGGGCCGGCGCTGCCGGTTCGGTGCAGCGGGCCGGCATCCCCTGGACAATCCACCACGACATGCCGGCGGGCGTCAGCCCCAGCCTGATCTATGCCCTCTGGAACATTGTCAACCGCACGACCAAATCGGGCGTGGTGCTATCGCCCCAGGAGAAGGTGAGCCCCTACGACGGATTGCGCGCCATCACAATCAACGGCGCCTACCAATACCACGAGGAAAAAACCAAAGGCTCCCTGGAGCCCGGCAAGCTGGCCGACCTGGTGGTGTTGAGCGCCAATCCCCTCAAGGTGCAGCCCATGGCCATCAAAGACATCCAGGTACTCGAAACGATCAAGGAGGGCCGCAGCATCTACCGCAACCCATCCCCCAGCGCCGGCGGGGCCGCCACCGCAGCAGCCCCTATCAACGCAAAGGACAACTGTTTGGTACCCCACGACCACCCCCAGAAGCCCCTAAATCCAGCCCAGCAGGCCACCATGGAACGGCTGATGGCGCCAAGGCCTTGAGGCCCTTGCGGGGCAGGGACCCAATGAGGGACTAGTGCTCCAAGACCAGCCGTCTTGCAACGATTTGCGGGCAATCGGGGTCTGTTTGCCACAGCGATATACCGATAACTTCAGGCGTGCCAACCATTCAAGGTCGACCCTCATTCAGCCTGTGGGGCGGCTTGTGTCAACCGCTACATGGGGATATCGGGTCCGATAACCACTGTTCACGACAAACACATCTGCTGTGAACTGATTGCAGTGGCTAGGATTGGCTTGTCAACAAGCAGGAGGTTATCGGACAGAAGCAGGAGCGCAAGCGTGGTTCTCGGAAACCATCCAATAAGCGCTATAGAGACCAAGCTGCCGGTTGCGCATCCGTATCTCCTGGGATACTATGAGGCATGGTTGAAATCAGGGAGACGCCTGCCTATGCCGCGTGGTTTGCAGCATTGCGCGACCGGACTGCAAGGGCTCGTATCGACATCCGGATCAGACGGCTCTCCCTTGGCAACTCAGGAGATATCCGCCCTGTAGGAGATGGCGTCTCAGAGCTGCGGATCCATTACGGTCCCGGCTATCGGATCTATCTGACAAAGCAAGGAGATGCGGTCGTCATTTTGCTTGCAGGCGGCGACAAGAGTACCCAAGACATGGATATTCG
>JBILDB010000230.1:0-4278 GCA_044352805.1 Cyanobium sp. | reverse complement strand
TCAATTGAACTATTGCCGTCAACAGAAACTGAACGACAAGACCCGCAGGGTGTTGGAGAAGGCCTTCAATCCCGCCTGGGCAGACCATTACATCGAACAACTCCTGTTCGACGACCCCCCAGAGCTGGCCTCTCACCCCTCCTCTATGCCCTAATAGGTGCGCTCGGCGGAGGGGCAGTCACCTGGACCTTGACCCACGGCATGCCCTGGCTGCCTCGGCTCAGCGGTTCTCCGGCAGCAAAAAGCGTTGGCGTCCCCAAGGCAGCGGCCCCCATCCCTCGGGCGGTTGCGGCCCTCGGTCGCCTCGAACCCGGTGGCGACATTCGCATCCTGGCGGCCCCCGGCAGCGGCTTCGATGGCGGTAGTCCGCGGATCACGGACCTGCTGGTGGTGGAGGGACAGACCGTGCGAGCCGGCGAGTTGTTGGCTCACTTCGATTCGGCCCCCAGCCAAAGGGCCGAGCGGCAGCGGGTTCGCGCCCGTCGGGTCAACCTGATTCGCCGCTTAAAGGTGGAGAGCCGTGAACTGGCCCGTTATCGACGGCTAACGGTTGATGGCGCCATCTCCGCCGATGAACTGGACCATCGCGAGCAGCAATACCTTGAACTGCAGGGCCAGTTGCATGAAACCGAGGCGTCCTTGCTGAAGATTGAGGCCGATCTCAGCAATACCGAGTTGCGGGCCCCCATCGATGGCACGGTTTTGCGTATCCATACCCGGGTGGGAGAGCGGGCCGGTGACAAGGGTGTGCTCGAAATGGGGGACAGTGCCCGCATGGAGGCGGTGCTTGAGGTTTATGAAAGCGATATTGCCCGGGTGCGCCTCGGCCAGCGGGCCCGGATCAGCAGTGAAAACGGGGGCTTCAAGGGTCAACTCAACGGTGTCGTCACGCGCATCAGCCCCCAGGTGCGCCAGCGGCAGGTGCTTTCCACAGACCCAAGCAGCGATGCCGATGCCCGCATCGTCGAGGTGCGGCTCGGGCTTGACCCAGTGGATGCAAGGAAGGTCCAGACCTTGACTGGTCTCAAGGTGATCGGCCGGTTAGAGGCTTGAGGAGGTTCCTCTGATGTCCTCGTCTTGGCCCAGCCGCCGCATCCCCCTGGCCTGGTTGTTGCTAACCCGTCAGCCGATGCGGCTGGCGGTGGCATTGGCCGGTATCGCCTTTGCGGGCATCTTGATGTTTATGCAATTGGGCTTTCGCGATGGTCTTTTTGAGGCCAGCATCACCCTGCACAAGCTTTTTGATACTGATCTGGTGCTGATCTCTCCGCGCACGACCAGTTCGGTGTCGATGGAGGGTTTTCCCCGTCGCCGTCTTGTGCAGGCCATGGCCCATCCGTCCGTGGAGGGTGTGAGTCCGGTGCACTGGAACCTGTTGAGCTGGCGCAATCCGCAAAACCGCGCTACGCGCTCGATTCTGGTGCTGGGCTTTGAGCCCCTGGATCCGCTATTGCAGGATGACTCCCTGCGGCGCCAGGCCCCCCTGCTCAGTCAGCGGGGCAGGGTGATTTTTGATGAGCGTTCCCGCGAGGAGTTCGGACCGATTGGCCCCTGGTTTCGCCAGGGTCGCCTGATTGAAACTGAAGTGGCTGGCAAGCGGGTGCGCGTGGTCGGGTTGGTTGCCTTTGGACCTTCCTTCGGCGCCGATGGCAACCTGTTTACCAGCGCTGAAACCTTCCTCTGGCTGATGCCTGACACTCCTGCCGGCAGCATTGAGTTGGGGTTGATCCAGTTGGTCCCTGGCAGCGATCCCACCAAGGTGGCGGCCGATCTGCGTCGCCAATTGCCCCGGGATGTGGTGATATACACCAAAAAGGGATTTGAGGAGTTCGAAAAGAATTACTGGGCCACCAGCACCGCCATTGGTTTCATTTTTACCCTGGGTTCGGCCATGGGTTTCGTGGTGGGTTGCGTGATTGTTTATCAGATTCTTCATGGTGATGTAAGCGACCATCTGCCCGAATACGCCACCTTGATGGCGATGGGCTATCCCTTGCGCGATCTCCTTGGGGTAGTAGCCCGTGAGGGGTTTCTGCTCTCCCTGTTGGGCTATGGCCCGGCCGTGGTGGCTGCCCTTGGGCTATACGGCCTGGTGCGTTCGGCCACCGGCCTGCCCGTGGCCATGTCCATTGATCGTGCCCTGCTGGTGTTCGTACTGATACTGGTGATGTGCATGGTCTCGGCGGGTCTGGCCATGCGGCGCTTAGCCGACGCCGATCCGGCCGAAATTTTCTGAACCCGCTGCGCGCCCCTACCCCACCCACTTAGTGCCGATGCTCACCCGTGGTTCCGAGGCTGTTTCCACCAGCACTTCCGGCACTTTTGGCCTGCCCAGCCTCTCGGTGCAGGGGTTGAATCATTGGTATGGCCGCGGCGCCATGGAACGCCAGGTGCTGCAAGGGGTGGATCTGGAGATTCAGCCAGGCGAGGTGGTCTTGCTGACTGGTCCCTCTGGTTGTGGCAAAACCACCCTGTTGACGCTGGTGGGCGCTCTGCGCTCGGTGATGGAGGGTTCGGTCAGGGTATTTGGTGAGGAACTTAACGGGGCCAGCCGCCAGCAACGCCAGGGGTTACGGCGCAGCATCGGCATGATTTTTCAGGGGCACAACCTGCTGCGCTGCCTAACGGCCGAGCAAAATGTCCAGATGGGTGCCGATCTGTTGCCGGGTCTGGGCTTCCGGGCCCGCCGGGATCTGGCGCGGGAATGGTTGCGGCTCGTGGGCCTGGGCGATCAACTCGGCAAGTTGCCCCACGACCTCTCCGGTGGCCAGAAGCAACGGGTAGCCATTGCCCGCGCCTTGGCCGCCCATCCCCGCCTGCTACTTGCGGATGAGCCGACGGCGGCCCTGGACAGCCGTAGTGGGCGCGAAGTGGTCGATCTGCTGCGTTCCCTGGCCCGCGAGCAGGACTGCGCCGTGCTGATGGTGACCCACGACCCCCGTATTTTGGATGTGGCTGATCGGTTGCTACAGATGGAGGATGGCCGCCTGTGGGACGCTGACCGACCACCCGGAGGTGCTGGGCTAAGCTGACATCACAGTTCCGAATCAAACGGCGCCCATGTCGAAACGCAGAAATCTCAAGAAAGAAAAGCAAGAACGCAACAGGGCCTACGCCCGTAAGTTCAAGAAGCGCAAGCTGCGTAATGATGGTCGTGGCGAAGGTGCTGGCAATGGTGTGACGGGCACTGCCAATAACGGTGGAGCTGCCGATTGATTTGGCGCTTCGAAGTCTGATTTCGCTTCTCCGCCGCTGCGGCTGCAGATGTTTATCAGTGTCGTTATCCCTACCTACAATCGATTGCCCATTCTGCGCCAGTGCCTCCAGGCCCTTGAGGCGCAGAATATTCAAGCTCCGCTTCAGCGCTATGAAGTGGTTCTCGTTGATGATGGCTCCACCGACGACACCGTTCGTTGGCTCGATCACCATGCCACTTCTTTCCCCCATGTACGCCTGATTCGCCAGGACCACGGAGGTCCGGCGCTTGGTCGCAATCGTGGTGTGGAAGAGTCCCGGGGTGATGTGATCGTATTCATTGACAGCGATCTGGTGGTGACACCAGATTTTCTTGTCTGCCACGCCAAGGCCCTGGAGCGCCATTGGGACAGTAGCGGCAATCGGCTTTGTTTTACCTACGGAGCGGTTATTAATACTGCTAATTTTGAATCCCCAACCAGTGAACCTCACAAGTTGCGTGATCTTTCCTGGGCCTACTTTGCCACCGGTAATGTGGCTATTGACCGTCAGTTACTAGAGGACACGGGTCTTTTTGATCCGGATTTTCGTCTCTACGGTTGGGAAGACCTTGAACTTGGCGAACGTTTGCGCCTTCAGGGAGTCAAGTTGGTCCGCTGCCCTGAGGCCGTTGGCTACCACTGGCATCCGGCTCTTAGCCTAGACCAAATCCCGGATCTGGCTCGGGTTGAGCGCGAGCGGGCTCGCATGGGCCTGGTCTTTTTCCGTAAGCACCCCACCCGGCGGGTGCGCTTCATCATCCAGTTCACTTGGTTGCATCGATTGCTTTGGGAGCTTCTCACCCTGGGAGGCCTCCTCAACGAGCGCACTCTGCGTCCCCTGCTTGCCCGACTGATCCGTCAAGGAAAGCCTGGCCTGGCCCTGGAGTTGTTGCGACTGCCCCTCAATCGCCTAGGCGTTCGCGAACTGTTTGCCGAGGCCCGGCGCCTGGGTTTGCGCTGAAATCCAGCCGAGGCCCCATTTCACCGTTTGTTAGGTTGGTTCGGTTCCTTTCACACCGCACACCTGCGTGTTTCGGGTGAT
>JBILDB010000026.1:0-13923 GCA_044352805.1 Cyanobium sp. | reverse complement strand
AGCGGCTGTGACGACTGCCAATTTCCTGGTCTTGCAGGGCAGCGCGGAAGGCCGCCGAGCTGAGGATCGGCGAGTTGTGGTCGAGGTCGGGCACCAGAACCAGCTCTGCCACGCCGGGCTGGAAGGCGCGGTGCAGGGCGACGGCGTGGCGGGTGGGCACCACCCGATCAACGGCCGCCGCCACGATCGTGGTGGGGGCGCGCACCAGGGGCGCCTCGGCGGCCGCATCCCAGCGATCGAGCAGCAGCAGATCGACCGGCAGCCACGGCATGGTGCCGCGGGCCACCGCCAGCAGGCTGTCGAACGGGACCAGCAGCACCAGCCGCTGCACCGGCTGCGTGGCCGCCAGATGCACCGCCGGTCCGGTGCCAAGGCTGCGGCCCACCACCGTCACCGCGCTGTGGCGCTCGGCCACGTGGGCATACAGGGCTTGGGCGTCGGCGCGCAGGGCCGCTTCGCTCGGACTGCCCTCGCTGCCACCGAAGCCGCGGTAGTGCAGCAGATATAGGGCGGTATCCGGTAGCAGGGCGGCCAGCTCGACGCGGGTGAGAGAGACGTCCTCGGCATTGCCGCCGAAGTAGATCAGCGCCCGGGGTCCGGGGTGGGACCGATGGGCCACCAGCACCCGCTTTCCCTGCACCTGCAGCTCCAGCCGGCCGGATGGATCAGCGGCGGGCTGGGGGAAATAAATGAACGAGCGCTGGTTCAAGAACACCAGCAGGGAGACAACGGCGTAACCCAGCGCCAGCAAGCCGGCCCCACCCAGCAACTTAGCCACAGTCATCGGTGCTTTAGCCAGCGCCCTTCAGCAGCTCAGGATGAACGGCACCAGGCAGAGATCGACGATCACCTTCATGGTCAGACATCTCAAACGGGCTCAGTCGTGCAAACAGCCGAGCTGGTGCTGGATCTGGGCCGGTCTGTTCCGCCGGGTCAGGGTTGCGCAGCTGCTGCAGCTCGATAGTAGGTCCACGGCTTTTTGCTCCTCGCCATTGAGCTTGACCAGGCTGAATTGGAAGCTGTTGGCGAGTAGGAAACCATGGGAACCAGGAGAACAGTGGCGGCTACCAGATGCAGTGCAGTCCAGGCAGGGCACGCAACTTCTCATCGGCGGTGATCAGCGGCCAGCAACCATGGAGTGCGGTGGCCGCGATGAGGCGATCCGCTGGATCGCCGTGCTGAAAGAGGGAGCTGCGGGAGAGGACTGCGGTATCAGCGCTGATCGGCAGGACCTGAAGGCGGAGGGCCTGGAGGAGACGGGAGACATACTCCACGGCTGACACATCTTCGGGAAGCAGCAGTCGGCCGCGTTCGTGAAGCAGGGCCAGCTCCCACAGCGATATGTCGGCGATCGCCAGCTGGCCGTCTTGCCGCCCTTTCTCCAGGGCTGCGGCGGCACGACTGCTGAGACGGGAGGGAGAGTTAGCCCAGAACAGGGGGATGTGTGTGTCACAGATGATCCGCATCACCGCTCCATTCGAGCTCAGGAAGACCACTTACCACGTCGCCCAGGGAGACGCGATCTCTGAGGTTGTGGAGCCATTGGCGTGACTCTTCTGCGGGGTCGCGCTCCGGAGCGATGCGGGCAATGATTCGTCCGCGGGATGTCACCTGCAGCTCTTCACCAGCCTGAACGCGCTTGAGGAAAGCAGGCAGGTTTTGCCTCAGATCGGAAACGGAGACGAGAGCCATCCCCAACACTCCTATATGTACAAACAGATTGTACACGAACCGCGTGGTGATGGCCTGGTGCGCGGGGGTGGATCAATCCTGACCACGACCCACCTGGCCCGCTTCAGCCAAGACGTCTTCAAGGCGGCCTTGGCGGAGCAGATCCACGGGAGTGGAGCCGCCGAAGACTGGATGGGGCTTCTGCAGCCAGCGGGCCTTGGCCAGGTTGGAGACCTGCAGGGCTTGCAGCACAAGGGCCAGTCCGTCGATCACACCGTTGGGGCCATCGGCGTCGAACTGCCAGAGGGGGAAGCGCCACTTCCCCTGATCAAGGATCCCCAGCAGGCTGCCGGCCCTGAGGCGGTCGTGCACCATCTGGCGGCTGCCGGCGGCGAGGAGCTCGTTCACTTCGGCTGTACCGATGGTGCTGGCCAAGAGCTGGCGGCGTAGGGCAAAGCTGCGCCGGAGTGCCTCGAATTCGAGCTGGGCGGCATTGGCGAGGGGCTCTCCAAGCCATTCGTTGAGCGGCTCCTCCTCGTTGAGCCTGGCTGCCTGGGCGGGCTCGGCCGCTGAGGAGAGGGCCTGCAGCAGGGCATTCTGGGCAGCCGGATCGAGCGGAAACCGGCGTAGCTGGTCGAGAACGGCAGCCTGAAACTCAGCCTGCGGGGTCATGAGGCTCACCATTCACCGTGGCAGCTTAGCCCGGGTTGTAAGAGATGTAAGGGTCTCCTGGCCGATGTCGCTGGCTGGTGGCGCAAGCCGCCAACAGGATGGTTCTTGCCTAGAGTGTCCCTAATCGGGAGGTTCGTGATGCCAGCGCGAGCGCTGAAGGAGCTGGAGATCAGCGATGTCGAGGATATACTAAACAAAGAAGAATGGAGCCCTCCTTTCTATTCCTGTCGCGTAGAGAGCGATATTGATTCTCTTGGTGATACTGCTCTTTGGGTTTGGGTTGTTTACGACGTTAATGAAGTTGATTTGGAGGCAGCGCATCAAGCCGAGAGAAAAATCCAGAGTCTGATCTCAGAAGCAGGAGATGAACGCTGGGTCTACGTCAGATTTCGAACCCGTGAAGAGGATGCTGATACCGATGAGGACAATGATGAGGACAGCTCATGGTCCGATGATTCGGCTGAATCTGATACCGGTAGCGTGAATTAATGAGTCTGCCTCAGAACCTCTTGGCTCTGTGCGAAACCATGCTGCCTGGAGAAAACCAACGAGGCCGTCCAGATGCAGCGACGCTAAAGCGCTGTATCTCGACCGCATATTATGCTGTTTTTAGCCTGCTTGTACATGCAGCTTCCAGCATGTTGGCTGGTAATAGTGCAGGCCGAAAAGAACTTAGAGGATATGTAGCACGTGCATTTAGCCACAATGAAATGGCAGAGGCTTGCAAGGGATTTGCAGGTGGGAACCTCAATAAAAGATTAAAGCCATGCCTGCAGTCTGCCATTTCTACGGACTTGAAGGACATTGCCGCAACCTTTCGGTCGTTGCAACAATCACGCCACGATGCCGATTACAATATCTTGCAAAAGCCTAAAAAGACAGATGCACGCCAAGCCATTCAAGATGCCAAACGGGTCTTCCAATCCTGGGATCAGGTCAAGGGTACTGATGAGGCACGTATTTTCCTTTTGGCGCTGCTTGTAGACGAGCGAGTCAAGAATAGGAGTTGATCACACCTTGTACACCTTCATAACCTCATCCCCGAGATGGTTGATCACCTTCACCGCAATCCGCCCGGTTGAAGGTTTGGCAAAGGGCACGGAGATATCACTGTTGAGGGATTCCCAGGCTTCCTGATCGATCTCGGCCTTGAGCGAGGTCTTGAGGCTCTTATATGGGTCGTTCTGGCCGAGGAAGTAGGCCTGCCGCACAAAGAAGCTCTCACCGTTGTAGTCGCTGTCGATGAACCAGCAGGCGATGTTGTCGGGCTCGTCGCTGCGGACTTCACCGGTGGAGGGATCGAAGACGTCGACGTCGTTGATCTTCACCTGGATCTGATTGGGCTGTCCATCGGGACCAGTCGCGTCGAGGATGTCGATGTCTGGTTCGCCGAAAATGACGAACAGGTTGCCCTTGCCGCTGTTGGCCAGATCCTGCTGCATGTGCAGATCGGCGTTCATGCGGGCCTTGAGAACGGGGATCGGCCCAAGCTTGTCGAACTCGGTGGATTGGGCCTCGTAGTTGAAGGCACAGCTGATCAAGACGTTGAAGCCGGCATCGGCGCATTCGCGGGCTGCTTCCACCAGATCGACGCGGCTGACGGTGCCGAACTCCGGGCCGATGAAGATGCCGGCTGTTTTGGGCGCACCATCGGCATCGCGGTAGCTGCCCTTGCCGGCCAATAGGTCACCTGACCAAGAAAGGTGCCGTAGTTGTGGTAGCAATATCTGAGAATTCTACACGCAAAAAAGTAAGTTATTACAGAATCCCAACAAAGAGTAGCCAGATACGCTATTAGCTCATTCGAATTGCAGGTACGACTCATTGTATAACTTCTCCTCTCTTTTGCGTGCCGCCGTCAATTCATCCGGTAGCCTAGAAAGTATATCAGTAGCCCACTTTACAACATCGGTGTTATCATGTTGCTTAAGGATATGTAGAAGCGAAAGACGTTGCTCAATCATATCAAGTCTTGAGCCAGTCCAACTACTCGGAAAGAATGCAAACCTAAATGCTGGAAGAACTTTTTCAATTTGCGGTGCTTTTGAAAGCAATTTTAAAGCAAGTATTGTCCATTCCCATACAGGCTGCCCAGCCTCACTATTGACTTTGCGACATAGCGCAACAGCCTTTGAAAGGGCTGGGTATCGTAATTGCGGTTGTTGATCGCACCAGAGAAAAATGAGAGACTCATCAATCAGACCTAGTAAATTAGGACGGTCTACAATTCCTCCATGGAAAGATCGCGAATCTGAAAAGCCGTCCATCCCAGATCCATGGTCAACTAAGCTTCCGACAAATGTATCCAGAAAAATGAATGGCTGGCAGGTGGCGAGAGAATTCATCAGACGTGGATAGTAGGGATTTAGACCACTATAATGATATGTCGATTTTCGAAGTAGATTTTCAGCGATGATTTGTGCAGTTTCAGCGCCTGCATCACTAGCCAAAACCGTTTTAGCTATAGTTTCTAATTTATAATCTAAAGAATGCTTTGACGGAGAATAAGTATAGTTATATCTGGACAGGATTTGTCTTGCAAGCATAGCGAACGACTCCCAGATTTGATCGCTTTCTGGTAGGGTAATTATAACTGAGAAAATCATCACAAGCGTCCCGTCATCATCCACATCATCCTTGGCGCAATCGTTGAGAGCATTTAGTAAATCAAGTAGATTAGTTTTGTCAATTCTGCCTTCAAGCCAGGCAAAACTGAGGATGCGAAAGTCGCGGATCAAGACACTTTTTTTTCTAAGGCAAGCAATCAATCTTTGCACAGCTTTATGGTCGACATACAAATTTAATTGAATATAGGGAAATACCCTGGCAAAGTCGCCCTCAAGCACCAGCTTGTCAAGACATGCTTCGTATGCCTCCTGATCATAAACGGCATAGCGGCCTAATATTGAACTCAGCATATTCAAGCTCCTTATATCTGGCTCTGCCGTTTTCCAAGCCAAGCAACACTTTTCTATAAGCCAATGGATGTCAAGAAAGCTGCTGACCAAGCCTTCACAGAAGAGTTTAATGCGTGGGCTATTTGTAGTTGTTAGTATAGGTAGAAGCTCCAGAATCAGATTTTTGTCATGGCCTACTTCGACGCCAAGTTTATAAGCTTTTGCCATTAAGTTAGAATCATGAATCTCAGCATTGCCTTCCGGTTGCCTTGTTTCATCATCAAGGAAAAGCAAGAATCTGGTATCATTACAAACATACAAGTGCACTTTCTCTGTTAGGTCTGCCGGGGCAAGGTCTAATGCAAGTTTCTCTAGTCTGGCTTTGATCTCTGACGGTAAGTCATTGCCATCTAAATTTATCGTTTCCTTAATCTTAATCCAAGCATCTGTCCAAGGCTGAATTACATGAAGATTACGCGTAGAGAGTTCAATTTGCTCGTATAGCTGAGTATTCAACCAAAGCATCCTCCATTCACGAGCCAGAATCGCCCGGACAGTTGATGAATGCATAGTAAGGCCTGAGGCTAATTGAACAGAATAGTTGAGAATCATGCCATACCAATTCTTGATAGCTACCTTAGAATTAGAAAAGTAGCCAAAATCACGCGGCCAAGAGCCAAAATCGTAACTATCAAATGAATTGAAACCAGAGGTCTTCAGCATAGTTTTCAACAGAATAAAGCCTAGGCCATTATTGCTCAGTTCTTGCGAGCCTAAAAGATCCTTAACAGCTTCAAGCCTGGTCTCAGGCGGTACGTTGGTGCCAGAGAAGCTGAACTGAAAAAGAATGCTGATTTCATCACGTATCGAGTTTTCCTTGTTGTCAGATTGCTCATTTAAACCGAATTTTAATAGGATGGCAAAGGCTCGCTGGAACAAATCAGACGAATAAGCAAGTTTGCATAGTAACTTTACGACCTTTATTCCATGTGGATTCTCGGTTGATGTGAAGTGCTCACCATAGTTGCCACAACTCAGGGATTCGATGCAATCAAGAGCAGCTTCTGGTATGGCTTGTGCGATGTAAACAAAACATTTTATAACCCAGCGATTTGCATCTGAGAAATCATTCTTCCAAGTTTCAATGCGAAAAAGTCGTTCGCCGATGATTCCTTGAGGTGAAAGTAAATGACGTGCATAGGTTTTTGCATCGTTATGATCATAAAGAAAACCTAGGCGGTGACAAAATGATTGAAATAATCTTTGGTTTTCTGGAAGATTAAAGACACTTAATAATTGATCCAGCTGAATCTCCTCTAGGGCTTCTTTGGCGAGCCTATTAGAGATGGCGAGGGGCAGTACTGCTCTCCAGATCCCTCGGGATTGTAGAAGTGCACGCCTATTTAAATCCTTGAGTTTCCGAGCCATGGTGGCTGGTGTTTGTCCGTAGAAATTGGCCAAAACAGCATGCTCGGGTCCGATAGCCAAGCTACAATCGATGCTAAATGAGTAAACTAACGAAGCCGACTTGGCGGCATCGAGTAGGTCCTTGTCTTCTCCCTGGCGCTGGTTGAATAGGCGGCGGAACAGCTGGTTGTCCCCAAGCCCGGTTAGGCTACCTCCTGTTCCCACTGTCTCAGCAAGAGCCAAGGCTAATCTTGTGTTTCCTTCCGAAAACCTGGCAATTGTATCCCGGTCTGTCTGGCTTGTGGTTGGGTAGCGCTGGTAGATTAGTTCATCTATAAGCCGATCACCTGATGGTAAAAGCCGATAAACATCTGTTTCAATCGGATTATCCTCTTTTATGTCATACTCGATACTAAGTAGCCGGACCTTGCTCCCATTCTGGCAGCAGCGTTGATTAATTGCTCGATGGAGATCTTCATTGCAGTTATCGACAATTATGATTGCACTGTTCTCTGCGGCTATGAGTTGTTCTGCTAGGTGAATCGGATCTGGCTGAAGGGAATCTGATCTATCAGCGTAAAACACTTGATATTGATTCAATGCATTACTTCCGATCCGGGAGTCAAAAAGCGCCTGCGCAAGCCGTGTTTTGCCCACCCCCGATAAACCCACAAGACGCACAGCTCGCCCTGGAGCAGAGAGCTGACTTCGAAGTCTTTGCAAGCCGACTTCAATTGTTTCGGGATAACCGCTAGAGTTGGGAGAAATCAGCTTAGCTTGCGTATCGTCCAAATATTGATCTTCGAGCGCTCCTTTACCATTTGCCCAATAGCCATAAGGACACCAACCGCCAAAAAGCCTACCTATCTTTTCAAGAACCCATAAGGCAATCGCAGGATGGCGGCCTACCCAGCTCGCTACTCTAGTTTGGTCGTAAAAATCAAGTTCCAGCCTCTCTCCGCCCTCGATTGATTTCAAAGCCTGCTGCATCGCCTTCTTGCGATTATTTAGCATTTTTTCGGTCGTGGTACCTCCGCTGACAATTACATAAGCTCCGTCAACAGTAGCTAGTTCACTAAGAAGTTGAACTACATCGGCCTTGCCCATTTCCTCTAATATCTTACTTGGAGTAATGGCATCTTTCTTTGCCTTCTTACATTGAAATACAGTCTCAGCACGCGGTACATTACTGTTATGAGGGGGTTGAGCGATCTCGGGACTGATTTCAGTTAGCCGTCTGATCCGTACATCAACACCACCATCGGCTGCATCTTGATCACCGCCCCAGGTGATCTTGCGGATGGACAAACCTGCTTGGAGATAGTCAGCTTCACAGAGTTTCCCCGTTAGATCCCTGAGATCCTCATCGCGAAGGTTGCCGATGTCTTTACCAGTGATCTGTAGAAGGTGGTTCATCTAGGTTGATGGGCTGTACCACTACTCCGTAGTGTTGGTGTGAATTGACTTTCCGGATCCCTACTGCCGCCCTTGCCGCGCCCCTGCTTGGGCATCTTGCTCTTGATGTTCTTCCACAGCTCCCGATAGCGCGGCACATCCTGGGCAATGTTGTCGGCTACAGGCACCCGCGGCAGCTTGACGATGCCGCATTCGATCGCATCCATCAGCGAGAAGTCGCTGACGGTCCAGGGGAACAGCGTGCCTTCCCGATAGCCCGAGCTGGCCAGGAAAGATGGCGTTGCCGAAAGGTCAATCACCCGCTGCTTGCCCTTGCCAATCTTGCGGCTCAGCGCCTCTATCCCGGAAATCCACAGCCGCGCCGCTTCGCGGTGGCTCTTGGCTTCTGCCTTTTCCTCAGAGGTCAGCTGGATCTGCTCCCGCTCTTCGTCGCTGAGGCGCTTTTCTCGGTAGCAGTGATGGGCCTCGTCGTTAATCACCAACACCTGCTTCATCCCCATCAATTCGCCCATCACCCGCTGCAGCATCTGGCCTTCGCTTTCGGTGGTGTTCATCTTTTCGCCCCGCCAGCCTTCTTGTAGTTGGCGCGTGACTTTGGCAACCTCCAGCAGCTCCCGCAGGCGAAAGGCGTGGTAATTGGTGATCACAATCCGGGCTTTGCCCAGCTCCGGAACCAGATCTTGCGGCACCAACTCCATCCGCTTGAAGTAGCTCTCGGTGTCGTTCGGCAGCAGCACCCGCAGGCGGTCGCGAATCGTCAGCCCCGGCGCCACCACCAGGAATCCCTTGGTGAAGCGGCTACTCCCCGGATGGCGGGCGGCGTTGATGGTTTGCCAGGCGATCAGCATGGCCATCACCGTGGTCTTGCCTGCGCCAGTGGCCAGCTTCAGGGCCATCCGCAACAGGTCGGGGTTGGCTTCGTCGTTGGCGCTCTCGAGCTTCTCCAGCACGTCTTTGCCACGCTTGCCGATTTCCGGCGCCACCTCCGTCAGCCAGATGGCGGTCTCGGCCGCCTCGATTTGGCAGTAGAAGGGCCGGATGCCCTGAAACTCGTGGTGGCGCCAGTGCTTCAGCAGCCTGGCCGTCTCCGCCGACACCTTCCACTGACTCTCGGGCGCCTGTCGCCACTCCTCCACCAGGGCCCGGATCGAGTTGATCTGCTGGGTGACTTCGTACTGCTGGTCGCTGTCCGACAGCCCCTGGGCCCCGAACTCCAGCTCGCGCTGCTCGTCCTTGCCGCCCCGCTTCCTGGGCTTGGGGATCGGTGTGATCAGCTGCGACTCCCGGCGCCCCGCCAACTCCACTTGCGTAGGGATTCCCTTCACCAGCTCCCAATGCCGGCTGGGGCGCTCGTAGGGGGAATTGAGGATCGGGTCGTTGAAGAAGCGCTCGCTCACTGCAGGATCCTGGTCAAGCCGCACCACCAGCCTGGAGAGTTGCCAGTAGGCACGAAATGAAACTGCACTTGACCCATACGAGCAGCCCTAACGCTCCCATCATTGGCCATCAATTGGCGCAGCTTTTACTCAGTATGTCAGTTCTATGGCGAAACAGCCCCTTACTCCATTGGTAACCTATCACCACAACAAGGGAACCTATGCAATGTTTGCATATTTTTTTTGGGGGGGGTGCTTTGCAGCAACGCACAGCTGAGACTTTCCCGCAAGGGCCGGGGACGGACCCGCAGGGGCTTGCTAGACGAGTTGGCCGCCGGCTAAGCAGTAGCCGTTAGCCCTTATCAAACAACTTGGAGTTCGGGGGATACCAGGGCTTGCCCACGGTTTCGGATCGGCACCAATAGACCCAAAGAGAGTCAGCGAGCGTGGGCTGGGCGCAAGTCGTAGCCAAACGTCCTCGGCGGTGCGCAGTGAACCCTTCTCAGCCCAGATCCAGGCCACGATCACGCCACCTTGCAGCGAAGGCGTCTATGGGCGAAGCCAGATTCCTGATGTGCGCCCCCAGCTACTACGACGTCGATTACGTCATCAACCCCTGGATGGAGGGCAACGTGCACCGCTCCGCCAAGGCGGTGGCCGCAGCACAGTGGCAGCAGTTGCAAGAGGTGCTGGCCGGCCATGCCCGGGTGGAGCAGCTCGAACCCCAGCCGGGCCTGCCCGATCTGGTGTTCACGGCCAATGCCGGCGTGGTGGTGGACGACAGCGTGGTGCTGGCCCGCTTCTTCCACCCGGAGCGCCAGGGGGAGGAGCCCTGGTTCCAACAGTGGTTTGCAAGCCAGGGCTACCGCGTCACGCTGCTACCCGCCGATCTGCCCTTTGAGGGGGCCGGCGACGCCCTGCTGGATCGCAGCGGCGGTTGGCTGTGGGCGGGCTACGGCTTCCGCTCGGAGCTGGCTGCCCATCCATTGCTGGCCGAGGCCCTGGCGGTAGAGGTGCTGTCGTTGCGCCTGATGGACGAACGCTTCTACCACCTGGATACCTGCTTCTGCCCGCTCAGCGATGGCACCCTGCTCTATTACCCACCGGCGTTTGATTTCTATTCCAACCGCCTGATTGAAACCCGCGTGCCCGCCGCCAAGCGCCTGGTGGTGGGTGAAGCCGACGCCCTGGCCTTCGCCTGCAACGCCGTGAATGTGGGCCGCAGCGTGATTCTCAACCAGGCCAGCGCCGGGCTGCGCCAACAACTGCAAACGCGGGGCTACGACGTGGTGGAAACGCCGCTGAGCGAATTCCTCAAGGCTGGTGGTGCCGCCAAATGCCTCACCCTGCGGCTCGATGAGCCCCGCCTGCTTAGCGCGACGGCGACAGGAGCGGCGACAGGGGCTCGGGCAGCGGGGGCTGGGCTGCAGACGGGAGCGGGGCTGGAGCACCAGGGCCGACCCCAGGCCAGCTTGAACCGCACGATCCGGCTGCAGGGGCACCTGCTGGACAGTGGTCTGATCAACCGGGCCCTTGATCGCATCGTGGAGGGTGGCGGCAGCTTCCAGGTGCTGGATTTCGCCCTGGGCCAGCAGCGCCACAGCACCTCCAGCGCCGCGATCCGGGTCAGCGCCCCCGATGGCGAGGTGATGGCCGACCTGATGGCGCGGTTGATTGCCCTAGGGGCCCTGGCCACGGCAGACGGGGAGTGCGATGCCGCCCTGGCGGATGTGCTGCAGGACGGCGTGGCGCCAGACGACTTCTACGTCAGCACCATCTATCCCACCGAGGTGCGGCTGGCGGGCCGCTGGCATCGGGTGATGCGGCAACGCATGGATGGGGCCCTGGTGCTGAGGCCAGGCGAGCCGGAATCGACAGCGATGGCCCGGGTGGAGTGCCGCCTGCTGCGGGATCTGCGGGCCGGAGAGCAGGTGGTGGTGGGAGTGGAGGGCCTGCGCACCCTGCGACCGGAGCCGGCACGGGAGGGGAGAGAAGCGCGGCAGGCGGATTTCAGCTTTATGGCGGCGGGGGTGTCGAGCGAGCGGCGGGTGGAGCTGGTGGTGGAGCAAATGGCCTGGGAGTGGCGCCGCATCCGGGATCGGGGCGGCAAGGTGGTGGTGGTGGCCGGCCCCGTGGTGATCCACACCGGCGGCGGCGCCCACCTGGCCCAGCTGGTGCGCGAGGGTTACGTGCAAGCCCTATTGGGAGGCAATGCCATCGCCGTCCATGATGTGGAGCAGGCCCTGATGGGCACCTCCCTGGGGGTGGATCTGCAGCAGGGGCTGGCGGTCCATGGCGGCCACCGCCACCACCTCAAAGCCATCAACACGATTCGCCGCTGCGGCAGCTTGGCGGCGGCTGTCGAGCAAGGCGTGCTCAACCAGGGCATCATCCACGCCTGCGTGCGGCGGGGCGTGCCCTTTGTGCTCGCCGGCTCGATCCGCGATGACGGCCCCCTGCCCGACACCGAAATGGACCTGATTCGCGCCCAGGCGGCCTATGCCCAGGCCCTGGAGGGGGCGGAGATGGTGCTGATGCTCTCTTCGATGCTCCATTCCATCGGCGTTGGCAACATGACCCCCGCCGGGGTGAAGCTGGTGTGCGTCGACATCAACCCGGCGGTGGTGACCAAGCTCAGCGACCGCGGTTCACTGGAATCGGTGGGCGTGGTGACGGATGTGGGGCTGTTTCTGAGCCTGCTGGTGCGGCAACTGGATCGGCTCAACCAGGCATGGCAGGAGGCTGAAGTGAGCACCCCCCGGGCTGCCTGATGGCCAGACCCCTGTTGAGAACAGGTCCCTGTTGAGAACAGATTGCAAGAAAGCAGGTCGGAGTCCTAGATTGCGATCTGTTCTCAACAAGGCGATTTCTTGGCCGATTCCATGGTGGGCAGCCTCTGCCGTGAGGTGGATGGCATCAGGAGGCGCGCCAGCCAACTGCTGCTGGCGATGCGCTCCTGTCAGGACGCCGCTCTCAGTCGCCGGCTGGGGCTGGAACTGCGCCAGCTGCAGCAACGCCGCAGCGAAGTGCTGCGCACCGCCAGAGCCTGGAGCAAGCAGTCCGGCGTCAAGGATGAATTAGCGCTGGAGTTCTTGATCGAGATGGCAAACCGGTCCCCGCTGGAGGGGCACTGGGCCCACTGAGCATCAGGCCAATTTGGCGGGGTCGTGCTGGCCCTCAGCCAGCTCAGCATCGAGGATCAACAGGGCAGCGGGCTGATTCTGGGCCAGGCGCACCCGACCCAACAGATGGGCGAATTGGTTTTCGGAAGCCAGTTGGCCGCTGATATGGGGATCCAGAAAGGTGGTGGAGCGCAGGTCGCCGCTGCGCTCGGCCATGACATAGATCTGCTGCAACGACGTCGTCACATCGGCCTCGATCTGAAACGAAGCGGCCATGATCTCCTCTGGTGAAGACCAGTTCTGCCGCGGCGCCACCAGGCCCTCCAGCACCACCCCCTGACCACGGGCGATCAGATAGTCGGCAAAGGTGGCGGCATGGTCCTGCTCGTCGCGGGATTCGCCCTTGAAGAAGTGGGCAAAGCCCCTGAGTTCACGCTCGGCAAACCAGATCGCCATGGCGAAATAGGTGGCGCTGGCCTGGCGCTCCAAGGTGAGGTGTTGATGCAAAGTCTCCACAAGAGCTGCTTCCATGGGCTGGGCCACGGCTCTGCCGGCGGGGCCCGTCAGCCCAGGCAGCGAGGAATTCAACGGCGAAACGGCCATGACTTCAAGCATCGATGTGCCCAATGCTACCCAGCATTGTTTACCGATGGGTCTCCGCCCTGGCGCAGTGATAGCAGCGGCTAGGCTGAAATCCAGTCGTCGCCCCTTTCACCCAAGCGACCGACACTCTCCGCACCCAAGGCGCACCCGAGGCCATGAACTCAGCAACAGGCAAAACCAGTTCGGAAACCACCGGATTTACTCAATTGCTGCGTCAAGACAAGAAAAAGGGCTGCAAAAAAAACAAGTGTTCTAATTGGAAGGGAGGCCAGTGCAAGTGCGGCAGAGATTGAAATCGCCTCAGCTATTCCGCATAGGGAACCGCGCCAGAAGCTGGAGCTGAAGTGGAGAGAATGAACACCAGCACGTTACCGGGCTCCGATGTGGCGTCGGTCCGCATAGCAGAGATCCGGCCCTGGACGGGGCTGGTGTATTCAGCCAGCACCTCACCGAAGGCATTGCGCTGAATGGCCAGCTTTTGGCCGGCGCTCACGTTGTCGGTGATCTTGACCAGCCATTCGATGAAGCCTCCCTGGCTACTCACCACGGTATAAACATTCTTACCGATCAACACATTGGCATCGACGGCGGTGCGCCCGATCGGGCCAGGAATCACGCCGTAGTGCTTGAAGACATTCAGCGTGCCATCTACGAATAGGGGAATCATGTCGAGATCCAGCCGCCGTGCCGGGCCAATCTCGGGGGTGAAACAGGGAATGCCAGCTTTGATAAAAGCGTTGTGGAGCACACTGGGATAAA
>JBILDB010000229.1:0-4312 GCA_044352805.1 Cyanobium sp. | reverse complement strand
GGCAGGCGCCGGTGTTCTTCGGGCGCGATGTGGCGATCGAGGCCGTGGTGGAACGCCTCAGTGCCCTGGCGTTGCGCCCGCAGGCGTTCTTGCTGCTGCTGGGGGCGTCGGGTTATGGCAAGTCGTCGCTGGTGCGCGCGGGGGTGGTGCCTCGGCTGAAGGGCGACGGCGCAGGGAGTTGGACGGTGCTGCCGCCGTTCACGCCAGGCGATCAGCCCTTCAAGGAATTAGAGCGGGTGGTGCTGAACGCCGGTGGCGTGTTCGACGCCGCCGATCCGCTCAGCAGCCTGCGGGACCTGCAGCGCCAGCGCAACACGCGGCTGCTGGTGGTGATCGATCAGTTCGAGGAGCTGCTGAGTGCTGGCCCGAACGACGACGGCCAGGCGGATGAGGCGGAGCTGTTTCAGACGTTCCTGCGGAACCTGCTGCGCGTTCCCAAGGCCGGGCTGCTGGTGCTGGCAACGATGCGAACGGATTTTCTGGCGCCGCTGCAAACCCGCTGGCCGGCGCTGACGGGCATGGCGAAGAGCCTCCCCCTGGAGCCGATCGAACCAGCAGACTTCGGCGACCTCATCACCGACCCGGCGGATCGCTCGAAGCTCACCCTGGAGCCGGGATTGAAGCAGCGGCTGGTGGAGGAAAGCGGCGGGCGAGATGCGTTGCCTCTGCTGGCCTTCACCTTGGAGAAGCTGTGGAAGGCCAGGGAGAGGCGGGGTGTCGCCGTCGCGGGAACGCGGCCCGGTGAATAATGGGACCTGACGCTTGACGACTACAAGCACTTGGGCGGCGTGGCGGGAGCGGTGAGCACCCGCGCCAAAGAGTGCTGGGATCCGCAAACCAGCGGCGCAGAGGAACATGCGGCGCTGCGGGAGGCGTTTCTGGACCATCTCGTGAGTGTCAGCGGCGACGGCCAGGAGACCAAACGGGCGGCGCGGCTTGAGGATCTGCCGCCCGCCAGCCTGGCGATCGTGCGGCGGTTGGTGGATGACCGCCTGTTGGTGTTGAAGGAGGGCAGCGTGGAGATCGCCCATGAGGCGCTGCTGCGCACCTGGGAGCCGCTGGTGAAGTGGATCGACGAGAGCAAGGTGGAGCGCCTGCAAGGCCTGCGCGTGAAGCGCCTGTCGGCCGACCTCACCCCCGCTGCCCCGGAGCGCGCGCGGCGCCAGGCCCTGGAGCAACTGGCGGCGCTGGCGGCGGCTGGCGGCAGTGAAGAGCGCGCGGTGCGTAAGGAGGGGCGTGAACCGCTGCAGCAGCTGCTGGGCGATGGGAGATGTCCCCTGGCCGACCGCCAGGACGCGGCCCTTTTGCTGGCGCTGATCAGCGCCGAGCAGCCGCTGCGGGATTGCCTGGCTGACACGGAGGCGCCGGTGGCGCTGCGGCGGCGGGCGGCGGAGAGCCTGGGGCTGTTGGCCCGGCGCAGTGGTGATCGGGATCAGCGCCAGCGGATCGCCGCAGAGCTGGAAGGCTGGCTGCGCAGCGATGACCTCAACCTGCTGGTGGTGGATGCGGAAGGCTGGGCGGAACACGACGCCCGCCTGCCGCTGCTGCAGGGCGCCTCACGGGGCCTCCAACTGGCGGCCTCTGCCGATCTGCCCTTGTTCGGTAGCGGCGAGGAGAAACCAGTGCCGATGCTCACCCTCACGGCCCTGGAAGAGGGGAGCGGCCTGCGGATTCGCACCGAGGTGGTGGAGGTGCCCGTGTGGAGGCTGCCGCTGCCGGGGGGCGAGCGGCTGGAGCTGGTGGTGGTGCCGGCGGGGCCGGCGCAGCTGGGTTCACCGGCAACGGAGCACAACCGCCAGGGGGTGATGGCGTGGTACGCCGCTAACCGAGACGGATGCCGGGAAGGCGTGGATGTGGAAGCGCGGCGGCGGGTGCGTCTGGAGGCATTTGCGCTGGTGCGCCAGCCGCTCAGCCAGGGGCAGTGGCGGGCCGTGGTGGAGGCGGTGGGCGCGATCGAGCAGGAGCTCGACGGCGCCCCCGGCGCGGCCAAGCCCGACAGCCTGTGGGACCAGCACGGCCAGCCCGGCGAGCTGGCGGTGGACAGCGTCAGCTGGCAGCAGAGCCGGGAATGGCTGCAGCGGCTGAATCGTTGGCTGAAGGAGCAGTGGCCGAAGCTGGGCGGCAGCGGTGAGGTGCCCCAGCTGGCGCTGCCGAGCGAAAACCAATGGGAGGGGGCCTGCCGGGCGGGCACCACCACGCCGTTCCATTTCGGCGACATGCTGGATGCCAGTTGGGCGCGGTATGATGCCAGTACCACCTTTGGTCGTGGTCGCAGAGGAGCGAAAACCAAGCAGCATTGGCTAAACGGGTCCAGCGGACTGGTGAACAGCTGGGGTCTGGCTGAGCTGCACGGACAGTTGTATGAGTGGTGTGAAGACAGCTGGCATCCCAACCCCGTGGGTGCGGGCCATCCGGAGGATGGGGAGCCCTGGCGTGAAGAGGATGGGGATCTCGTGCGCCGAGAGAGCGGCCAGCGGGGCTGGAAGCTGATGCGCGGCGGCTCCTGGATCACCGAACCGCTCGGCTGCCGCGCCGCCAACCGGGACGGCGTCCTCCCGGCCCTCATCAGCTCCTTCGTTGGTTTTCGCCCCTGCTGTCTCCTCCCCCCAGGTTCCCTTCTTGGCTCTTGAGCCCTTGGGCCCTTTGCCCATGGCTGTTTGGTTTTGCCCTGGCTGTTGGCTGCCTGCCTGGCTGTCTGGCTGTTTGGTTGTTTGGCTGTTGGCTGTCGGGGATGGCGCCGTAAGCGCCTCGATTTTTTTCATTCTCCCGCCACCGGCTGTCGTCATGCCCACGCTCCGGCCGCGCCTCGATCCTGTGCCTTTGCGCCCCCTCGGCCTCCCCCACCCCCATGACGGCTCGGTCAAAATGCCCCCATGACAGCAGCTCCCACCACCACTTCCGCCATCCCGATCGACCCGCAGATCCGTGTGATCGCCGCTGGGATCGCCGCCGCCATCCCCGGCGCCCAGATCCGCCTGTTTGGATCACGGGCCAGGGGCACATCCCGGCCTGATTCCGACGTGGATCTGTTGATCACCGTGCCGGATCAGTGGTTGGCAGGCCAGGATCGTCTGCGGGTGCTGGGAGATCTTTGGCGGCAGTATTCCAGCCATCGCTTGCCGCTTGACCTGCTTCTTTACAGCGAAAGCGAGGTGAGCCAACGCAAGCCATACAGAAGCTCCATTCCATCCCTGGCCTATCAAGAAGGGATTCTGCTGAAGGGCTGATCCGGACGCCCTACGCTATCTGCGGATCGCCCAGGCTGATCTTGAAGAGGCGCAGCGCATGTTGGCTCTCTCCGGTTTCCGCGACAGCAGTATCGGGTTCCGGCTGCAACAGCCCTGCGAAAAGGCCCTGAAAAGCTGGATCCACTCCAGGGGGGGCCAGGCTCCCTTTACTCACGACCTCGTCGCCTTGATGGATTGGCTGGAGGAATCGGGTAGCAACATGAGCGCGTTTGGGACGATTGCTGATCTCTCTTTCTTTGCTGTTCAGACCCGATACGACGACAGCGTGGAAATCAATTCGCCAGATTGGCAGCTCCTGGTGCAGATCACATCCTCTCTGCTCGAGAATGTCCAGCATGAGCTGACATGACGAGCCTGTCGAACTGGCACGCATCAATCAGCAAAAAGCAACCGTCCGTAGCTCCCACCAACATGAAAGACCAAACACCCAAAGTCGTTGGCCTCAGCCCTGGCCGCGAGGTCATGAGTCGGCAGCGTCTGCCGTACTTCATAGGCATATCCGGCCAAACCGTGAACGCCGCTGGCCTGTCTATGCACTTGGTTGTCATTCCTCCTGGTGGCCGCGCCGAGCCACACATCCACATCGGCTACGAAACTGGAATCTATGTTCTGGAGGGTAGGGTCTGCACTCGATGGGGCGCGGAGCTTGAGCACGAAGTGGTTAGTGAAGCTGGAGACTTTCTCTTCGTGCCACCGGGAGTTCCCCATGAGGCAATCAACTTGAGCGCAACTGAACCAGCGCGCGCCGTCGTCGCCAGAAATGATCCCGCCGAACAAGACAAAGTTGTGCCGTTCGTGCCCAAGTCGAACGCATAGCTTAGTGCCCGCAAATCGGCATGTACCTAGTGTCACCTAACCCTTCGCTCAAGCCTTGTCTGGCACAGCGCCCCTGGCCATCGAGACTTCGGGGTACCAGATTCACCAGTTCACGGAGGCACTGCAACACATGGAGCGTGCGACTGGCCGAAGCTGGGCCGGTACGAGTAGAATTGGCCGAATCCTGCAGTTCAGCATCACCCAGAGGGTCATTCTATGCAAACAATCAAGTATGTACATTGGCATGA
>JBILDB010000228.1:0-4336 GCA_044352805.1 Cyanobium sp. | reverse complement strand
CAGTTCAGCAGTTCCCAAAAGCAACCCCGAATTATTGGAAGCCCGCCAACGAGGCTGGACGGTCGTGCACCGATCCGATGTGCTGGCGGCGTTGATCAGCAGTCAACCCTCGATCGCCGTGGCGGGTAGCCACGGCAAGACCACCACCAGCACCTTGATCGCCACCCTGTTGGCCGCCACCCAGCGGGACCCCACCGCCGTGATCGGCGGCATCGTGCCCGCCTTTGGCAGCAATGCCCGCCATGGAGAAGGTCGGCTGCTGGTGGCCGAAGCCGACGAATCCGATGGCTCTCTGGTCAAATTCAAGGCCCATCTCGGTGTGATCACCAACCTGGAACTTGATCACACCGACCACTACCCCGATCTCAACGCCCTCATCGAGACCCTCAAGCATTTCGCGGCCGGATCGGAGCAGGTTTTGGCCAATAAGGACTGCCCGATCCTGAGGGAACATTTCGAGGCCGATCACTGGTGGTCAACCCAAAGTCAAGAGCAGACCTCGTTTGCCGCCATTGCCGTTGAAGAACACGGGGATGGCACCGTGGCCCAGTTTTTTGAGGACGGCCAGCCCGTTGGCCTCTTTGAGCTACCGCTACCAGGTCGACACAACCTCAATAACGCCACCGCCGCCCTGGCTGCTTGCCGTTTGGAAGGGGTGCCCTTTGCCGAATTGCAACAGGCCATCGCCCAGGTGCGACCCCCAGGTCGTCGTTTTGATTGCCGCGGGCTATGGCAAGAGCGGATCGTGGTCGATGACTACGCCCACCATCCCAGCGAAGTAAGCGCCACCCTGGCGATGGCTCGGCTGATGGTGAACAGCGGTCGCAGCCCATTGCCAGCACCACCCCAACGGTTGGTCGCCATTTTCCAACCACACCGCTATAGCCGCACGGCCCAGTTTCTCGAAGAATTTTCGATCGCTCTCTGCAGCGCCGATCTCGTGGTTGTGGCCCCCCTCTACGCCGCCGGCGAAGATCCAATCCTCGGCATTTCCAGCCAGGCCATGGGTGCGGCGGTGCGGCGGCTCGCGCCCCAACTGGAGGTGCTGGTAGCCGACAGCCTCGACCAACTGACCGAACAGGTGGTTCACCGCACCCGCCCCGGCGATCTTTTACTGGCGATGGGGGCAGGTGATGTGAATAGCCTCTGGGATCGATTGGCAGCCCAGGGAGACCCCGGCGCGGCCCCCGCCCTGGTGGCCTGAATTGCCGACTGAGCCCCCCCCTGCCGACCTGCATGAGGCGGTGGATCTGAAGGACTTCACCACCTGGCGCGTCGGCGGCCCGGCCCAATGGTTTGCTGAACCGTCAGACCAGGATTCCCTAGTGGCCCTGGTGCGCTGGGCTCAGGAGAGAAGCTTGCCCATACGTTGCATCGGCGCCGGATCAAACCTATTGGTCAGCGATGGTGGCCTGCCAGGCCTCACCCTTTGCCAGCGGCGCCTCCAGGGCAGCCAGCTGGATCCCCGGGAGGGCTGGGTGGAAGCCTGGGCGGGAGAACCGATTCCAACCCTGGCCCGCAAAGTGGCTCGCCAGGGGCTGCATGGCCTCGAATGGGCGGTGGGGATCCCTGGCACCGTTGGCGGGGCCGTTGTGATGAATGCGGGCGCCCAGGGGGGCTGTACAGCCGAATGGCTGCATTCCATTCAGGTCATCGATCCTGAGCGGCCCGAGCAACCATTCGTGCTTCAAGCCCGGGACCTGGCCTTCGCCTACCGCCACAGCCGCCTGCAAGACGAAGCGCTGCTGGTGCTGTCAGCCCGTTTTCGGCTCAGCCCCGGCCATGATCCCGCCGCCATTACGGCCCACACCAGCGCCAACCTGCAGTCACGCACCAAGAGCCAGCCTTACCAGCAGCCCAGTTGCGGCAGTGTATTTCGCAATCCAGAACCACGCAAAGCCGGCCAACTGATCGAGGAGCTGGGCCTCAAGGGCTTGAGCGTTGGCGGAGCCCAGGTTTCCCCCCTGCATGCCAATTTCATCGTCAACACCGGCAGCGCCACGGCGGCAGACATAGACACCCTGTTACGCCTGGTCCAGGACAAGGTGCTCGAAAAGTACGGAATCCTGCTCCATCCAGAGGTCAAACGCCTCGGCTTTTAAGACACCGGTCTGTAAATTCAACCTTTGTCTCCCCCTCTCCATGGCCGGCTTCGGACTTCCCAATTTCGGTCAACTCACCGAAGCCTTCCGCAAGGCCCAGCAGATCCAGCAAGACGCCCAAAAACTTCAGCAAGAACTGGAGGCAATGGAACTTGAGGGCCAAAGTGCCGATGGCAGGGTCAGCATCTGGCTTTCCGGCAACCAGCAACCTCTGAAAGTGCGGGTGGACCCCGCCTTGCTCGCTGAAGAGCCTGGCGCCGTCGAAGCGGCCATCCTTGAGTCCCTTCAGAATGCTTATCAAGTTTCCACCAGCACCATGCGCGAACGCATGGATGACCTCACGGGGGGCCTGGAGTTGAATCTTCCGGGTCTGGGGGGCTGAGTTCCCCCGCCAGCTCCTGACGGCCGAGCCGGCGAGAAGCCTGGCGCCACTGGGCCTGCAGCAAGGGTTCTTGCCGGCCACCTCTCTGGCGGGTGCCGCCCTGGGACCTACGGGTCAGCTGAGAGCTGCCTTCGATCTCCTCCAGGCAACGGCGATACAGCGAATGCCGCCACCAGTCGATGCCCACCCGACAGCCTGGATCATCCAGATGGCGGCAATTAGCAAAGCGACAGCCTCCCTTCTCCAGACGCTGACGGATCTCGGGGAAAGCAGAGGCCAGCTGCAACGGGTCCGGAGGCAGGGCGGGCCGGTTGAAGCCAGGCGTATCCGCCACCATCAGACCGCCCCCCCCTTGCTCCAAGGCATGCAGTTCAACATGGCGAGTGGTGTGGCGCCCCCGCTGCAGGCGACCGGAAACGGCGGCCACCCGCAGAGCCAGACCGGGAACCAGGGCGTTGAGCAGGCTGCTTTTGCCTACCCCGGATGGGCCGCACAACACGGCGATCCCACCGCCGCAAGAATTCTTAGCCAGACGGGAGCGCAATGCAGCGACTCCTTGCCCGCTGAGCGAGGACACCGGCAAAGGGTCGTACCCCCACGGGCCAAGGCGCTCAACCCAGACCGCAAGCGCCTCCGGCTCCAGTCGATCCGCCTTACTTAGGACCAGCTGCAAGGGCACACCGGCCGCCTCGGCAGTGACCAGAAAGCGAGTCAGTTGTAGGGGGTCCAACTCCGGTTCGACCAAGGCCACCACCACAAGCACCTGGGTGACATTCGCCACGGCCGGCCGCTCCAGCAGGCTGCTGCGGGGTTCAAGAGAGGCCACCGCCGCCCGGCCGGCCGCCCAGTCCACGCCATCAAGGCCGACCCGATCGCCTACTGACACCTGCAGGCCGATCTTGGCCAAGCGAGTCCGCCGTGTGCAGAGCAGCCGGACGACACCATGGGGACCGGGCTGATCAAGATGAACCCGGCAATAATTGGCTTCCAAGGCCACAACCCGGCCCTTGACGCCCGCAGGATTGGCGCCGGTCCCTGGGGGCTCGGAGCCAGCTGGATCATTTGCACTCATGGAGCGCGTTGGATCAGCAGTCGCGCACCATCTGGGGCCAGGTGCTCCACCTGGACCCAATGACCCTCGCCCCGCAATCCCTCAGCCACGGAAGACTCGGGTTCCCCGGCGTCCAGATCGACCTGCAACCAACCCTGAGGGGGAAGGGCTTCAAGGGCAAGCCGAGTGCGCACATAGTTCACCGGGCAGGGGGTGCCACGCAGATCGAGGCATTGCAGCGGTTCAGGGGTCACGGTCAGCCGAACAGTCCGCCGAACAAGCCGCTCTTGTGGGGCGGTCGCTGTCCTTTGCTTCTGTGGTGACCTGCCAATTGTTCCAGCAGGTCCCTTTCGTCACCACTGAGCTTGGTGGGTAGCTGAACCTTCACGGTGACCTGGTGATTGCCACGGGCCACCGGGTTGCCCAGCTTGGGCACCCCTTTGCCCTTAATGGTAATTACCGTGCCGGGCTGGGTCCCAGCTGGGATCTCAAGCTTGTCGATGCCATCGACCGTCTCAACCTCGATGGTGTCGCCCAGAATGGCCTGCAGGTAGCTCAGTGGGGCTTCCGACAGGATGGTGATACCTTCTCGCCGCAACTGGGGGTGGGGTTTGACCCCAAGAAACACGTACAAATCCCCCGAGGCACCGCCCCTTTGGCCGGCATCGCCCTCATTGGCCACCCGCAGCCTGGTTCCGGTATCAACGCCGGCGGGAATGTTGAGGCGCAATGTCTTGACTACTTCTCTGAGGCCCTGACCCCTGCAGCTACCACAGGGATCGGCAATCATTTCGCCCGTGC
>JBILDB010000227.1:0-4378 GCA_044352805.1 Cyanobium sp. | reverse complement strand
AGCTTGCTTTGCACCGAGCTTGTCGCCATCCAGATTTACGAGAAATCAGCCATCGGCGCCAGCGGCAAAAGGCCAGGTTTCAGCCTGGACGGCTGATCTCGATGGTTCAGGACGCGCCAACGGCCAGCTTTGCCTCCCCCCTTGTCGTGGAGGACTTGAGCTTTTGCTGGCCTACGGGACAGCCGGCCTTGCGTCACTGCAGTCTGCGCATCCCCCGTACCGGTCTCTGGATGCTGGTGGGAAGTAACGGCAGCGGCAAAAGCACCCTGCTGCGCTGTGTCGCGGGCCTCTTGCAGTACCAGGCGGGGCGCATCCACACTGACCTGCGGCCCGCCCTGGTCTTTCAAAACCCCGATCACCAATTGCTCCTGCCTAGCTGTGGCAGTGACCTGATGATCGGCCTGAGGGGGCCAATGGTCTCCGATCAACGCCAACGGGCGGTGCATCAAGCGCTGGCTCAGGTGGGCCTACTGGGATTCGAGCAACGGCCCATCCACACCCTGAGCGGGGGACAGAAACAGCGCCTGGCCATCGCCGGCACCCTGGCCGCCCAGGCCGATCTGCTGCTGCTAGATGAACCGACGGCCCTGCTGGATCCCGAGAGCCAAAGGGAGGTGCTGCACCTGATCCGCAGGCTTTGCAGCGACCCGGCGAAGCCTCTGACCGCCCTCTGGATCACCCACCGACTGGAAGAACTGAACCTGTGTGATGGAGCGGCTTTGATGGAAGGGGGCCTGGTAGGGCCTTGGTGCAGTGGCGCCAGTATGAGAAGCCAGCTGGCCCCCTTGCCCGAAGGCCAGGCTTAGGGGTAGGTTCCAAGGGTTCTGGGAGATTTAGGCCCTCGGGTCCTTCCGGTCCATTCCTCGGTAGCTCAGTGGTAGAGCGGTCGGCTGTTAACCGATTGGTCGCAGGTTCGAATCCCGCCCGGGGAGTTCATGCTGATTCTCAAACAAACGCAAGCTGTGTCCCATCCCTGGGGAACATGGAATAGGAGTCGATCTAATCTCCTGAATCACTAGGCCTGCTTTTTGACCCAACAGCCGACGCCAAGCAGACATGATTTTAAATTCAAAATGCTGAAACCAAAGATTTACTTAAGATTTGCTGCCCAGGGCCTGGGGGCTGAACCGTTGGTCTTGAGCAATGAGGCCAGTGCAGCAGAAGGGTTTAGCAACCCAAGGGCGGTTCCAAAACCCTCCTGCCGGGCCGCAGGATTGCAGCCAGCGCTTAAACGGTGGCCAACCGAACTGCCATTGGCTTGCCTTGGCGGTAACAATGGCCGTGAATCCCCGAAAGTTGGGAGATTTGTTTACCGTTGCGGTTCTCCCTTATCTTGCTATGAAACCCTGTATTCTGCTGATTGAGGACGACAGTGACATGCGTGACCTGGTCGCGGGTCACCTTGAACATGGCGGCTTTGATGTTCAGCGTGCCGACGATGGTATTAAGGGCCAGGCTCTCGCGCTTCAGCACAATCCAGATGTGATTCTACTGGATCTGATGCTTCCCAAGGTCGATGGACTCACCCTCTGTCAGCGGCTGCGACGTGATGAAAGAACCGCCAAAATCCCAATTTTAATGATCACCGCCCTCGGCGGAACCAAAGACAAGGTGAGTGGATTCAACTCTGGGGCTGATGATTACTTGACCAAGCCCTTTGACCTGGAAGAACTCATGGTCCGGGTTAAGGCTTTGTTGCGGCGCAGCGAGCGGGCACCTCTGTCAAGCAAACATAACGAAATCCTCAACTACGGACCCCTTACCCTTGTTCCAGAACGCTTCGAGGCCATTTGGTTTGACCAACCAATCAGGCTTACCCATTTGGAGTTTGAGCTGCTGCATTGCCTGCTGCAACGCCATGGCCAAACCGTTTCCCCTTCCCTGATTCTCAAGGAGGTTTGGGGCTACGAACCGGACGATGACATCGAAACGATTCGTGTCCATGTGCGCCATCTGCGCACCAAACTGGAGCCAGAACCCCGCAAACCTCGTTTCATCAAAACCGTCTACGGGGCCGGCTACTGCCTGGAGCTTCCCGTTGGTGAGCAGGTGGAACAGCTGGCAGAAGTAATGGCTGCCGCTCGCACCGCCCCTGCAGATTCGGCGGCGGGGCGCTCCAAAGACAGTGCCAACGCGGTGGCCTGAATTCAGCGATGCTCTGACCTTCCCAGGCTGGTCAGAATCATGGTGTTGGCCCCAGCTACGAGCGTCTTGAGAGCGTTGTCCACGCGGCCCAGCTTGACGTCTTGCAACCCCTCTTGGACCAAGCGACGGGCCTGGCTGCCCATGGCGATCCCCGCGAACGGGACGCCACAACGGGCCGCCAATTCACCTGTCCCCCTGTTGGTGCCCCCGGAAAGCACAACCGGCAGGTGCCGAAAACGGGGATCTCGCGCCTTGAGTTCCCGTTCAATCACATCCGCCATCGCCACCGCCTGGAGAGTGGCCTTCCAACCCGATCCCGCCACCCCACCCATGGGCACGCCGTCTGCCTGGAGCATCAAACGGTTCCCGGCCACTGCATGGGCCCGACGGATCCGCTCCAGGAGATCGTGGTTGGAAAGGTAGTGACGATCGAGGCAAAGGGAAACCAGGCCATCGGGCAAACAGTCATTCACCACCTGCCATTCGGCCAAAGTGGCCTCCTCATCGGCAACGGCGGCGTGGAGTTCGATGCTTTCCGCCCCCGCCTGCAGACAGGCCGGCAGGATGCTGCGCAGGGACTTGGCATCATGGCGCCAGCGAATCGCCGACGCCGCTGGCGGACATACGGCCTCACACCGCCCACAGCCGATACAAAGCGGGTCCACAACCAATAAATTCGCCGTGATCGCCGCCGTTGGACAGGCCGGTATGCACAGATCGCAGGCCACACAATCGCTGCTGATCACGGCCTTGCGCACATGGTGATCCCCTGGCATGCCCACACTCACCGTGATGAAGGGGCGCACCCCCAGGCTCAGGCCCATGGCGGGAGCGACCTCGACGGCGGCTTGTATGCCGCGGCCGCAGGCCTCGACCACCTCAGGCTTGGCCGAGACATCAAAACCATTGCAACCGGCCAGGGTATACACGTAGGCCAGCCGCTCGACATCGGCCTCCACCTCGTGGCCGGCGCCGCAGACCACCTTGAAATACAGGCCGTCCGCCAACAGTTGTCGCCACTCCTCCTGACGCTCCATCACCCAGGGCCGTCGGCTTCTCTCCCTGTCTAAGTGCCGGACGGGCTGGCAGCCCCAAAGGGCAGAGCCGGCAACGCCGCGAGTTCCAACAACGCCACCTCCCAGGCCAAACGGGGTTGACCATGGCCCAGGAGCTGGGCCCTCAGCCGTTCGAGCCGACGCCAGCGCAACGGATCCTGGCTTCGGCGCCAGCTGGCGAGTTGCCACCAACCCAGCAGCCACAGCTGCTGCTCCCCCTCCAGGGCTTCACTCAGATCCCTGGCCAGGGCCAGGGATTCCAACGGGTCTGGCCCCAGGGCGAGGAGGCGATCTGCCAGCCCCTCGGGCAGGGAATGCCACTGCCGGCGATGGGCCAGCAGGCCCCCAGGGGAGCCCCCCGCCAGTTCCAGGAGTTCGGGGGGATCAGGAAGGCAGGCCAGCCCATCCGGGGAAGCCCCGTCAGCCGTTGCCGATGCGGTGGCCCGTAAAACCGCCTGCAGGTGCTCAGGAGCCAGGGAACGGAAGGGTATGCGCTGACAGCGGGAGCGGATCGTGGTGAGCAGGCGATCGGGGGCGGCACTGATCAACACCAAAACCCCATCCCCTGGTTCTTCCAGGGTTTTGAGCAGGGCATTGGCGACCGTCTCGGCCATCGACTCGACCGACTCCAACACCACCATGCAGCGCCCAGATTCGACCGGTCGCCTGGAAAGGAAGCGGCAGACCTCACGGATCTGCTCCAGCCTGAGTTGGGGCGGTACCTTGCGGCTAATGCCGCTCTCAGCGGCTTGGGAAGCGGGAATCAGCCGGCCCTGGTGCTGAAAGGTAGGTTCCACCCACAGCAAATCGGGGTGGTTGCCCTGGGCCATCAGGCGCCGGATACGACCATCCCCCGCCAGAAGGTCCAAGGCGGCAGCCTGGCCGCCGCTGTCGGCTTTCGTGGCCACTACACCCTCAAGAAATCGCAACGCCGCTAGTCGCCTGCCCACCCCATCGGGACCGGCGAACAAATAGGCCGGCGCCAGGCGACGAGACCGCAGCGCCGCCGCAAGCAAGTTGGTGGCCAGATCCTGCCCCAACAGGTCAGCAAAAAGTGGAACAGGAGGAGCGAAAACGATCGGTCTTGAGATGGGAATCACTCAGTTGGAAGTGACGCAGCGACGGATGGCGGCGCGACAGGACTCCGTCACAGCAGCCACAGACTGACCCGCCTCAAT